>NZ_BLIJ01000029.1:0-143680 GCF_009811475.1 Alteromonas sp. KUL150 | reverse complement strand
AAAAACGGTTTAACCGCTATTATAAACTCAATTAGCGCCAATGATTAGCGTGTTAAAAAAGTGGGTGGCAAAACTACAGTGCGAGGTGTTCGATAATGATAAAAGCATTGATAGGGCTATTAAGGTTTTTAAATGG
Source organism: Alteromonas sp. KUL150 (assembly GCF_009811475.1). Taxonomy (NCBI): domain Bacteria; kingdom Pseudomonadati; phylum Pseudomonadota; class Gammaproteobacteria; order Alteromonadales; family Alteromonadaceae; genus Alteromonas; species Alteromonas sp. KUL150. The sequence goes on along the minus strand of NZ_BLIJ01000029.1, from coordinate 143,544 downwards.
TTGGTGGATAAAGGATAAATACTTTAGATTGCTATGATGTTCTAAACTAAACATTGATATAACTTACCTAAAATACGAGGGATGTATGGGGCCTGATTTCGAAAATAGTAAAGTACTCCTGATGAGGGGACCTGTTGAATTGATCAGCGAGGGATATGCTGGAATTGGGTGGGGGCAATTTCAGCTTTGTAATTTCACCACTGCTGATAAGTTCTTTGAACATCTCGATAGCACACAGCAAAGCGTAGGACGTAGCGGCAATCAACTACGCCGTTTCATTGAAGTTAAGCAGGGCGATCTAATCGTAGTTCCAGCGCCTGCGCGCATATACATTGGTGTCGCTACTGGCAAAAAACAATTCTGCGCAGACAAACCGTGGGGCGAAAACCAAATAGAAGTAACGTTTCCCTGCGATGCCGAAAACGAGCCAATTTCAATCGCACGTACAGACTTGAAACAGGGTTTACAGTCTAGGCTGCGTATACGTTTAACGGTTGCTGATTTAGACTACTTCAAAGACGAAATCATAGAGCGCTACAATGACATTAAAAATAATGTTAGCAGTGGTGCTTTATCCAAAATTAACGAAAAAGCCGGGGAAAAATTAGAGCAATTTAAGGCAAAACTGTTAGATAACCTTCGAAATAGAAATCACTACTTGGAAGCTGGTGGGCAGGGCTTAGAGCACCTTGTAAAAGAATTGCTCGAAATTGAGGGTTACACCGCTGTTATACCTAGTAAACAAAGTCACGAGGTTGGCGTTGATGTTGATATAGAAGCCCAGTCACGCAACCCTTTCATTACGCAAGAGCTTTTGGTTCAAGTGAAAGACCATGTGGGATATACAGAGAAGCACGCCATCGAGCAGATAGCGAAAGTTGAGAAAGAAGATGATTGTTACCGATGGGTAATATCATTAGGAGATTTTGCCGAAGATGTAACACAGCACGCGGACGGATTGAGCGTTAACTTAATGAATGGAACTCAACTTGTGGATTGGTTAGCTGAGCGTTGGCAAGATCTGTCCCCTAAGACCAAGCAAAAACTTGGTATCGCTTCAGTACCGCAGCTTATTTTTTGAGTTCCCCCAACATAAAACACGGTGCCCCGCTAATAAATATTGAAATACTTATTAGCGGGTAAAAGATCTGAGCGCTTATTACTCATTCGAAAGCTCATCTTCGTCATATAAAACGCTCAGCGCTTTTACCATTAAGGCCTTAATCTAACCGAACCTCACAAGCGCAGTTCAGCATTTAGATCTTAAATCATAGGCATAACGTTTTCGGTAAAAACTCTAGAGCCGGATACAGCTTGCATCCTTAAATAGATAGATGATAATGGTATGCCTGCTAAATAATATGTCTCTTATAAGAGATACTTAGACAATTGTTCAAATAATCAACTACAAAAAAGGACTTATTAAGTGAGTAATGAACGCACTGTAATCTGCACATTTGACCACCCATATCCTAACCCTTCCCAAGGTCTGATCTTTGCTCTGTTTGAAAAAATCAATGATGAATATTATCCAATCAACACAGAAGAGGACTTCTGCCCGACGGAAAGAGTCTTTGTCACAAGAGGTTATGATGACTTAGAGGACAAATTCAAAGACAATTTGTTTGAGGTGGTGGTAAGACCAACGAACCAAGACACCAAAGAAGGGAACTGTCGCTATGTCACTGTAGGTGAGTCTGCTTCTAGCCTAAAGGGCGGTTTTTTATGCGTCCAAAGTGTACAGGCTCCCTCAATTCCAGATAAGAATTCACCATCTATAAAAATAAACAACCAAATCAATACACGTTTAATTATGTTAGATGTTGCCGACAGAGTACATGGCCCATTCAACGTTAAAGAGTTTAGCGATGATAACACGGTCATTGAACTTGACGTAAAACATATGCCGTTGAAATCATCTAAAAACCAGAGTTCCCTTCCTGACGGTTACATTTTTTCGATATCAAAAGATAAAATTAAAAAATATGAAAAAAATATAATTCCCTATGGCGGGGGAAGTGTTACCTACTACTGTAACTTGCCGGCAATCTTTGAAGAATCGACAAGCGATTCATTTGAAGATTACATGAGCGACGATGCTATCATTAGTAAATATGGTTCGTTAATAGCGAACTCACCTCAAATAAAAAATATATCTAAAGCGCACATACTTCAAATAAGAAAAATGGTTTCTGCTCAGAAAGAGTATCGCCTCAACAAACCAAGATATGAAAGACTATTTACTCTTTTAAACGAAGCCGACAACTGGGGCCGAGATAGAGATAATTTGATAACTGAGTTTTTGGATAAGGAGCAAGGGAAAGAAATCCTTAAACAGTATATTGACGAGAACAAAAAAGACTATCTAGATGAGCAAATAAAAGACATTGAAGAGAAATTCAAAGGCCGAGAGTCAGAAATAAAAAAAGAGATAACTGAGCTAGAAAAAGTAAAAGCAAACTTAGAAAAACAGATAAGAATAAAAACGGAGGAAAGCAGAAATACGGAATCAGATGAATATCAAGAGAAAATTTTATCGCAAAGAAAAGAAGAGTTCGATATCGAAATTACCAATAAGAAAACAGAGCTAGAAAATTTACACAAGAAAACAGAAGAACTAAAGAAGACTTATAGTAAATATTCTGACCTGGAAATTCTTGAGAAAAGAAGAGAACAGTTGAGGCAGGCAGAAGATATACTTAAAGAAGATATAGCAAACCTAAAAAATCAACTTAGTGAAATTCAAAAAGAAGTAAAGGACGAAAACAACAACTTATTATCAACGTTACTTCAATTGAAGCCTAAAGTTGATATGCTGAGTGGTGTTTTACCCGAAAAGAAAAAAAATACCGTTAATTTCAATTCACCCGCGAATCTAAAAATAGATGAGTATAATGCTAAATCCCAGCAAGAATATTTAGATATATTGACCGAACAATTATACAAACAAGGCAGGAAAGTAGATTTTGAAGATTTAGTGAACATAGTAGTTACACTTAGTCAGTCGCAATTTACTTTATTTAGCGGGCTTCCAGGAACAGGAAAAACATCGTTAGCGAAATTGTTAATGAAAGCAATGGGACTAGGTGAGCGTGGGCTGAATGTTCCTGTCTCTAGAGGTTGGACTTCGTCAAGGGATATAGTTGGTTACTATAATGCTTTGTCACAAAGCTTTGTTAGTTCGCCAACAAACTTTTATGAACTACTCGTAGCATTACAAGATAAGGACGATGGGAAAGATAATAGCCTCTCCGTCATACTACTAGACGAGATGAACCTTTCACAACCAGAGCACTACTTTAGTCCGTTTTTAGAGATGGCAGATCCAGAATCATCTAGATTGATACATACTGGCGATCCAGGTAGACCCATTCTAAATATACCCGAGCACATTCGCTTTCTAGGGACAATAAACAATGATGAATCCGTACAGAATCTGACGCCAAGAATGTTAGATAGAAGTGCTATTATCAACTTTGATGAACAAGTCACAATTAACTCTGTTACATCTGATGACTTTTCAGATACTGATATCCAAGTTATCAGTGGTTCAGACTATATAAGACTATTTGCAAATTCAAACACAAACTTGCCCGATGATGTGGCTACTTTATTTGAGTCTATTATCGCTACGTTACGCGATGATGACCCTAAACTTGGAAATCAAGTAATAGTTTCTTATAGAAAGATAAAAGCTATTACTGATTACTACAACGTTGCATCATCTTTAATGATAAGTGACCAGTTAACGGCGTTTGATTACGCGATTAGTCAGCATGTTATGCCCTTGATAAGCGGCTATGGTATTGGTTTTATGGAAAGACTCAAAAAACTTTTAAGCATCCTAGAGCCATCGATGATTCGCTCAAGAAAAATGCTTGAAAAGATCATTATATCTGGTGAACAAAATCTTCATAGCTTTGGTGCGATATGAGTATTGAATGGACTTTAGAAATTGAGAGAAATAACACGGTTGAAGCTTTCCATGTGGCGCAAAACGAAACAGTACAAGTTAATGAAACTGATTTTATAAGAATACTTGTCGATATACCGAGTGACCTTTTTGATTCAGGAAATCCATACTTAGTTTTGGGAGATGTTCCATATGATTTAGAAGTTATTAAATCTTCTGACACAAATAGAAAATATGGAACGGCCATCAGCAGTAAAGCTTATGAAAACCAACTTTTCTATAACTACTTTGGTGAAAGTGAAATAAAGCTTTTCTTTGATGGCTATGAAGAAGCAGTTTCGGTAATGAATGTCGATATCAAAGCAAGACCAGCTAATGCAGAAATGGCAGTCGACATGCTAAATTTTCTGTCTAGTAATGTTGATGATGTCCTTCTACTTTGTTTTTCTAAATCGAGAAAATCAGGTGGTACTGGAAGTGGAGACAGTGATTCAATTACTAAATTATCGATACTTAAAGATATATTGGAATATATCTATGAAAATCAGGGAACACTATTAAGAGACTATAGATTTAAGTGGTCTACTGAAATTAGTCTAACTGGTCATGGGCAACCTTCCGGGCCAGATAGTGTAAAATATGTTTTAAATAACCTAGATAAAATTACACACTCGACTCCTTCAGAAGCCAATATAAGATTTAATAATCGAAGCTATAAAGTTGAGAACATACCTAAAGAAATCTTAAATCAGGATACGGATGTTTTCGAGAATAGAGTTATTTTTAGTTTTCTCCATTCGGCGAAAGACTTTCTTTATAAAATAAGAGCTTCATCAATAAAGGGTAGTTTTTCACCTAAAAAGAGGTTGCTGGGCTATGAGGAAAGTAGCAATTTTGTCAGTTTCGATAACGTGCTAAGCGTATATAAAGATAAAATTATAAATCATCATATCCGAGATATCGATTTTCAAATTGTTAAAGTTAATAAGCTTATTTCTCTTTTTCGTAATAAGATTGGGGCGAAGTTTATTCCTAACTTAATGCCTAGAATTACTCAGTTTATAGCATCCCGACCCACATATATAAGTTTGTTTAGAGGTATACATAGATGGTATTTATCCAGTGCTCCTAATATATCCGATAATAGCTTTCTATTCGGCCTAAGGAATCTTTCAACTATCTATGAATTATGCTGCTTACTGCTATTGAATAAGTCGATAGAAGACGCTTTCAAAGTTGACTTGTCTTCTTCAGAGTATCTGGATTATTCTGAAAATCTTCCATATAGTGGCCTTAGGTGTAATTTGCCTAATGGAAAAATTAATAATTTTTACAATTACAAATCTAAAGATTTTAATATATCTATTAGGCATGAGCCTAGAATATATCAATATAGAGAGGGTGTAAGTGCATCCGGTGACTTAATAAATATTAGTAATAGAAGAGATAATAAATATGGCAAGTATTATGTTTGTCCAGATTATATAGTTTCTATAACATCCCCTATCTGGGATGAAGAGCTTTTAATTGTTCTAGACGCCAAATATAAATCATCGTCAAACGTTAGAAATTATGATTTTGATTCTTTAGAACTTAAGTACCTGAGAAATATTTATTCTGTGAAAGAGAACCATTCTGTAGGATTTTCACCCATAAAACTATTACTAATCATGTATGCTCATGGTGTTGATTCTTCAATATCTAACTTACATCGAAGGCATAGACTCGGTGGTGACTTGCCAGTTTATCCACAAACGCTAGGTCAGAAAATTTTTCCAAAAACAGAAAGTATCTCTAAGCTTTCGAAGCTATTTGTGAGTTTATCAGAAAATCATCATGAGGAAGTGAAGCGTAGAGTTTTAATGAATAGAGAAAGCAAAATATTTTCTATGTAAGATCAAAGCGTTGTTACACGCATGTTATGTAATATTAAAAAGTGGCGATACGCAATTTATCTAAAAACCTTTTTTTAGATATTCAACAGATTCATAATGTTGCGCAATTTAACGAGTGTTTAAAACGCGTTCGCTGTAAAAAAACGTGAAGCCTGCACTCTGTTTCCTTCCGCTGAACCCTCAGAGCGCTTGGTAGAATGGCATGGTAGAAGTTGCACTTTAACTACTTCGTGTCCGCTTAGTTTATTAAGGCAAGTTATCCGCTACTAGAGGGTATGGGTGGAATCTGCATGTACTGCACAAGGATAAGAGCAAGAAGCTTCGTTGAAACTCACTAAGCCCAATTAGTTCTATAATTTAAAAGGAAATTCTTATGGATGTTTTCGAACTAGTTTTTGCCAGTTATTTAGAAGCAGTCTCCAATACAGTGTATAAAAATTTTTCTGATGTCTACGGAACTGAGATCCAAGCTCAGGTCGTAGAATATGATGGCATGAACATATCCTACTCCTATCAGCTTTGGAGAATACAAAATAACTCGGTGTGTGGGCTTTACGATAGTGATCTGAATACCAAATCTAAATGCACAATGTCTGCAAAAAACATGTTTGGAGAGATGTGTACTTATCTCCAGAGTAACAAAAAGCCCGGTTGGCAATATTCGAAGTTGAAAAACATGTATTGTTCAGCAGCTACAAATTACAAACCCATTATTGCTAGAGTGACTATCGGAGCAAAATCACAATCTCAAAAGAGTAAAGAGGAATGTAGCGTAGCTACCTTGCGTGTTATGCAATCTGCATCTGCAGCCAATCTAGCTGCAAAGGAAAAAGCTTGTACAAAAAATAATTAACGGCGGAAAAAACAAGGCCGTTTAGACCTACCTTTTACGAATTTTATGAGAGTAGCTCCCAGGTCACATTCATCGGCTTTTCACTCTCATGATTGATATATTTTACCTCGCCATAGAACATAAAAGGTGAGGCTGTTTTCCCTCTCAATTTACTCTCTCGAACGAAAAGGTAAATGCGGCTACCTAATTTCTGATGTTCAACTATTTCTCTTCCACGCTTGTTACTTGGTGAAGTGCTATTTTGCGACTGCCAATGAAAATGTTTATCGTCAATAAAATAATCGTGGTACTGATGTTCGCTGCCTTTCCCTTGTTTGTTTAGGGTAACCAGCAAAATTTGAACATTCTTTTCTTTGAGTACGACATGACCCGATTGCCAATTACCAGGGTTAAACTCTTCGTTGAAAAGCGGCGGTATTTCTTCTCGCATTAGCTCGTGTCCTACAAATAGCTCCAGTGGGTCGACTTTTCCTTTTAAGCGCGCGAATGTCACCATTTCTTCACTCGCTATCATGTCATCATAATCTGGATTAGCTGCTCTCAAGGTATACGAGCCATCTGGATTTTTAAGTACTTTCCGCAGCAAGTATTGATTGTCGCCAGTTTCATCCTGCCTTTCGATAGCTACTGTCGTATTACTAATACTGCCAGCGTTATTTGGCGTGATTTGTTCCAATAGCAAATAGTCACCATCGTAAATAGGGTTCTTGCCACCGTTCATCGAGTTTCCAGATGCGCGAGCAATGAAGTGGCGAGAGTTATCTATATTTCCATAACCAAATGGCGCATTTACCAGCTCAGATACCTCGGCATTACCCGTTTTGAAATGACCGCAAGCTATTTTAATATTTGGGAAAAATGGTAGTTGTACACTATCGGGAAACTGGACGACATTACTTGTAGAAGGAGTAGTTATAGATAACCTTTTGTGCTTGTAACTAGCAAGGCGCTGTTTATTAATCTCAACGGTCATTGATAAAAACAAATCATGTTGAATTGCTGAAATACTTTGTTTGAAATGGAATTGCTTATCACTAATATCAAACCAAGCAATCTTCGATTCAGGCTCTTCAGTACACCAAAACTTAATCGGGTTACTGCGCCAATGCGCTCGCCACTCTGATTTACTTAACGAGGCTAGTTGTTGTTTGCTTTCCGGTAAATCCGAAATCCATTCTGGGTTATCTAAAAACCACTGTCGTGCCCATTCTGCTAAATCATCAACACTTACCTGCGATTGAAAAGCCTTATGCTCAATCAGCGTGGCAAGTAACACCAACTTGTAGCACTTCGAAGTTCGAGTAACAGCTACGTCTTTAAACCACTGTAGGTGATCTTCAAGCACTTCCAGTTCGTCAGCTTTAAGATCGCCCTTACTATCAACAAACTCCCACCATGATCCTCGATTTCGTCTAAGTTTTTCTAAACTCGCGCCCGCATTATAGAACTCAGTGTAGGTGGGTCTCCTGCCTAGCGTTTCTTTTAACTTGTCGTATTGGATATCAAGCTCGTCTTCAGAAAGGCTTGTAAGGAAATCGATAAACTCTAAATCGAAGTTAACGTAACATCCGTCTGGAAGTAGTTTATTTGCATTTTTGGCAAGGTCGACTATTTTCCTGCGGTTTTGCGGGCCATCTATTATGCTAGCTAATAACATTTCTGGGCGGTTTAAAAAGCTATGATGGTTACCCACAAAATCTAAAATAATAAGCCTATCCTTTCCTTCGCTTTTACGAAGGCCGCGGCCCATTTGCTGTAAAAATAGAATTTTTGATTCAGTAGGTCTAAGCATTAATACGGTATCGATCTTCGGTAAATCGACGCCTTCATTAAATAGGTCTACCGAAAACAGTATTTTAATTTCGCCGTTGTTAAGCTTTTCTAAGGCTTCGCTGCGCGTAAGTGAAGAATCTGAGTGGACGCTCGCAGCTGCGACACCTTGTTGATTAAAGTAATCTGCCATGTAATCGGCGTGTTTGCGAGAGACGCAAAAAGCCAGTGAAACATCTTGCGACTTTACTTTCCACTCAGAAAGCACATGCTTTGCACGGCCTTTGGTTGCTAGTTTATTCGAAAGCTTTTCAGGGTCGAATTTACCATTACGCCAAGGTAGGTGCTCGTAATCTACTTCTTTGTCGAATATTCCGAAGTAAGTGAAAGGGCACAATGCCTCTGCTTTTACGCCATCAAACAGGTCTTGCTGGTAAATAAGATTGTTGTCGCATAGTTTGAGGATATCGCTACCGTCAGTCCTGTTCGGTGTTGCGGTTAAACCTAGCAAAAATGACGGCGTGAAATGCTGCAGTAAACGTTGGTAACCACCCGCTGCGGCGTGATGAAACTCGTCTACAACAACATAATCGAAAGCAACAGCAGGAAATTTAGCTAGATGAGACGACTGTCCGATCGTTTGGATGGAGGCAAACAAAAAGTCATATTCCTCATCCTTTTGCCTTCCGCTGTATCTACCTACCTTTTTGTTTGGGTGTATCTTAAGAAAGCTAGCCTCTGCTTGAAGTAAGATCTCTTCGCGATGTGCCACAAAAAGTACTTTTTTAGCATTTATCTGCGCCGCATCAAAGGCCGCTAGGTAGGTTTTACCCATACCTGTCGCTAGTACCACTAAACCTTTCTGAAGCCCTTCTTCTCGAGCCTGCTTCAGTGCTGCTAGTGCTGTTACTTGGTGTTCTCTTGGCTCCGGAATTTCATGCTCTTTTTCATCTGGCAATGATGCAGCAGATTGAATTGGTGTAACAACCCTTGCTGTGTTGTACCTAATTTCGTAATCAGCTATTAAGTCGTAAGTTAATGGCTTAACTTGGGGCAATGTGAAAAGGTAGCGATACTGCTCTCGAATTTCTTCAATTCGGGCCATGGCTTCTTTATCGTTATCATTCGGGTAATCAATTCGATAGTTCCACTCTATACCGTCGGTAAGGGCAGTTTTACTGATGTTACTAGAGCCAACGAACGCTCTAGCTGAAGTTAATGCTTCGCCACTATTTTTGACAAAAATATATGACTTTAAATGAAAGCTGGTGGCCTGCTTGCTTTCAAAGATTTGGATGTCAGCGCCTCGCTCCTTAAGCAACATCAAACGCTTTAAGGCTTGTGGTTCAGTTATGTTCATATAGTCTGAAGTCAGCAATGACAACTTAACATCACGTTCTTCTGAATTCATCGCATCTTCAATATCTTGAATGATGAGGCTTAACCCTGACATACGAATAAACGAAACTGCTATTTCTATACTTGTCGCGTTTTTTAGGGCATCGCGAATTTCATGTAGAAGGTATTGCTGGTTTCTACCGGTAACCAAATAATTTGTAGCAGTCATTATCCCTTCACCACTTCAACCGTAACCCACTTCACATCATCTCGATTCAAACCATCCTGGCTCGGAACAGGGTTTAAATTGCGTGCAGTTAGTCCATTGCTTTGCGCTAAAGTCGCCAATTCCTCGTAGCTTATAGGGTGCATGGGGCGTGCTTCATCGTTTGGGCCGAACCGAAGGCTTATGTACATGGCTCCGTTTTCCGAAAGCAACTCAGCTAACCGTTTCAATGCCGGTGGTCGTTCAGCTTCTGGCAAGTGCATCCAAACAGCAGAAAGCAGTATTAGGTCGTATGTTTTTGGCTTTTGGGGTAGGGCGGTAAGCGCAGGTAAGCTAGCGTTACACCATGTAACACTGTTATGTGAATTGGCTTGTGCAAGGTTTCTTAGCTCATCGGCAGGCTCTGCTGCTGTAACTTTCCAGCCTTGTTCGGCTAGCCAGTTGGCGTCGCGGCCACTGCCAGCGCCTACATCAAGCGCGGTGCCTGCTTTGGTATTTTGTAGAAACGCTTTCCAATCGCTGTGCACACTTTCGGCGTCTACCGAGTTGTACAAATCGTAATAGTGCTGTGCTTTTTCACTGTAGTGTTCAATTGTTTTTGTCACTGTGAACAGAGTCCATTCGTTGTTTTAGTCTAACTTACAGCATGCCTTAAAGCTCGGCTAGTAAGGCCAACCTACCAAAACATTGATCCAGCGCAAAGTCTAAAGTGCACTACTCAGTATACTTAATTTATTAGCATTGGTGTTTTCGCCACTTCTCACCTTTATTTTTAAACCACAGGGAGCGCCGCTGTGAAAAAAACGCCGTTTATTCTATCTATTATGTTCGTTGTGTTTTTGGTTGTGGTTGTTAGCACTATTTTTAGTGGCCCTGAAAATGTTGATGTGGTGTCGGGGAACGGGCGTATTGAAGCTACTGAAATTGGTATTTCAGCTAAAGTGGCAGGTCGTGTAGAAGAAATTTACGTGAACGAAGGTGACAGAGTAACGGCGGGTGATGTGGTCGCTAAACTCGATACTACTACCATTAATAGCCAGCTTCAGCAGGCCAAGGCGCAGCGCCAGCAAGCTAAAAGTGCGGTAGAAGCTGCAAATATGGCTGTTGCACAGCGCCAAAGCGAAAAGTCAGCACTTCAAGCTGCATTGCTACAAACTAAAGCTGAGCTAAAAGCAGCCGAAGCGCATGCTGCCCGTACTAATGAATTGTCAAAAACAGGCGCAGTGTCTAAGCAATTGGCAGAAGATAATCTAACCACTGTTGAAAGCGCAAAGGCAGCGGTAAATGCTGCTAATGCTCGTTTAACAGCGGCCGATGCCACTATAGAAGCGTCGCGTGCGCAATACTACTCTGCACAGGCGGCAGTAAGTGCGGCCGATGCCACTATTGCGCAAATTCAGTCAGAAATTAACGATATGGTGTTAAAAGCACCACGTAGTGGGCGCATTCAATACCGTGTTGTAGAGCCTGGCGAAGTTGTTGGCGCAGGTGGCCGTGTACTTAGTTTGGTCGACCTAACAAACGTATACATGACATTCTTTTTACCTGCCACGCAGGTAGGCAAGCTAACAATGGGCGGTGAAGCTCGCATTGTGCTTGATGCTGCGCCCGATATAGCTATCCCGGCTACCATTTCTTACGTTGCCGATGTGGCGCAATTTACACCTAAATCGGTTGAAACCCAAAGCGAACGAGAAAAGCTAATGTTCAGGGTTAAAGCTCAAATTCCTGTTGATTTGTTAAAGCAGCACATTGAAAAAGTTAAAACAGGGCTGCCAGGTGAAGTATGGGTAAAGTTAAATGACAACGCTGAATGGCCTAGCGACCTACCTGAGCTTGTCGACTAATGAGCAATATTATTGAGTGCAATGCGCTAACGGTTCGTTACAAAAGCACTACTGCTATTCACAATATTGCCCTTTCTATTCCCGAAGGCCTAACGGTAGGCGTTATTGGGCCTGACGGTGTGGGGAAATCTACGTTGCTGTCGCTTATTGCCGGCGAGCGAGTTATGCAAAAGGGGCAGCTGCAGGTACTTGGTGGCGATATGCGTGATGAAAAGCACCGCGCCGCTATCTGTTCCGACATTGCATACATGCCGCAAGGATTAGGTAAAAACTTATACCCCACGCTATCGGTCGAAGAAAACTTACAGTTTTTCGCCAAACTTTTTGGGCACAATCGCGCACAGCGTCGAGCCCGCATAGATAACCTTACCAAACGAACTGGGCTTTACCCGTTTTTATCACGCCCAGCTGGTAAGTTGTCTGGTGGTATGAAGCAAAAGCTCGGTTTATGCTGTGCCTTAATACACGACCCCCGCTTACTTATTTTAGATGAACCCACCACAGGGGTAGACCCCCTTGCCCGCAGTCAATTTTGGTCGCTTATTAAAGATATCCGCAAAGCCCAGCCGAATATTACGGTACTGGTAGCTACGGCCTATATGGATGAAGCCCAACAGTTCGATCATCTAATAGCGTTAAATGCAGGTGAAATACTGGCAAGCGGCTCGCCAACGTCATTGCTTGAGGAAACGCAAACCACCAATTTAGAAGCTGCATTTATTGCGCTTTTACCCGCAGACGCAAAGCATCAGCATCGCAACGTAGTTGTGCAGCCTTATAAAGCTAGTGAGCATACCCAAACCGCTATTGAAGCTAAAAACCTTACTATGAAGTTTGGCGATTTTACGGCGGTAAATAACGTTAGCTTCACTATTGGTAAGGGTGAAATTTTTGGCTTTCTAGGGTCGAATGGCTGCGGCAAGTCTACCACCATGAAAATGCTTACTGGTTTGTTACCGCAAACCTCTGGCGAGGCATGTTTACTGGGTAGCCCGCTTGCTGCTAACGATATTAACACCCGCTACCGCGTAGGTTATATGTCGCAAAGCTTTTCTTTGTATACCGAATTAACCGTTCGGCAAAACCTCATGCTTCATGCCAAGCTATTCAAAGTAGCTAGCAAAATACTAAATTCGCGGGTAGATGAAATGCTTAACCGCTTTGCCTTAAGCCATCATCAACACAGCCTACCTAACGACCTTCCACTAGGTATTCGCCAGCGTTTGTCATTGGCCGTGGCCATGGTTCATAAACCTGAAGTATTGATATTAGATGAACCCACTTCTGGCGTAGATCCAGTTGCCCGAGATAACTTTTGGCAGTTGCTTATTTCCTTAGCGCGAAAAGACGGCGTAACCATTTTTATCTCAACTCATTTTATGAATGAAGCAGTACGTTGCGATAGAATTTCACTAATGCATGCAGGCGAAGTGTTAGTAACCGATACACCTGAGGCCATAAAAGCGTCTAAATCTGCCGATACATTAGAACGTGCGTTTATCGATTACTTGGTTGAAGCACAAACGCCTACAAACCAAACCCAAAAGCCAGAGCAAAACGCGCAAGAAAGTTTTAGTGCAGATAAAACCGCATCACCAAGCAAACGTGCAAAAGGCTTACGGCGGTTGTTAAGTTACGCATCACGTGAAACACTCGAACTTATTCGCGATCCTATCCGCTTAACTATGTCGTTCTTAGGCAGCATGGTGTTAATGGTGGTGATTGGCTATGGCATTACCATGGATGTCGATGACTTAAGCTATGCTGTATTCGACCGCGATCAAACTTCTACTAGCCTTAACTATCGCAATGCTTTATCGGGCTCCCGCTATTTTAATGAGCAGCCTGCTATAACCAGTTACGCCGATATGGACCGTCGAATGAAAAGCGGCGAGCTTTCATTAGCCGTGGAAATTCCCCCTGAATTTAGCCAAAAACTGCATAAGGGCGAACAAGTGGAAATAGGGGCATGGATTGATGGCTCTATGCCATCACGGGCTGAAACTATTGAGGGTTATGTAACAGGTATTCACTTGAAGTGGCTATTACAGCAAGCTTCGCAAGCCAGCCAAGTGCAGTCGACCAGTAATATTAATATTGAATCACGCTATTTATATAACCCAGATGTTCGAAGCTTAGTGGCAATCGTACCTGCGGTAATGCCGATGTTATTGTTGATGATCCCTGCGCTTTTAACGTCATTGGCGGTGGTGCGTGAAAAAGAGTTAGGCTCGATAATCAATTTGTACGTCACGCCAGTTACACGCATAGAGTTTTTGTTGGGTAAGCAACTACCTTATATCGTTACTTCGTTTGTTAGCTTCTTGCTGTTAGTTGCAATGGCGGTGTGGCTTTTCGATATCCCATTAAAAGGGGATATGTTGGTGCTCTGCTTTATAACGTTGTTATTCGTTACTTTTTCTACCAGCTTTGGTTTGTTGGCTTCAGTTTTTACGAACAGTCAAATTGCCGCCATTTTGCTTACCACCATCGGCACCATGGTTCCGGCTGTGCAGTTTGCAGGCATGATAACGCCAGTTTCTGCCTTAGAAGGGGCAGGGCGCGTAATAGGAGAGCTTCATCCCATTAGTTATTTTTTAACTGCTAGCAGGGGAATATTCAGCAAAGGGTTAGGCTTTGGTACGCTTGATTTTGCAGTGTTTGCCATTGCTATTTCTATTCCAGTTACACTGTGGCTTGCCACTGTTTTGTTACGCAAGCAGGAGCGCTAAACCGTGGAAATTAAAAATGTAGCCCAGTTGAGTATAAAAGAACTTTGGAGTTTATGGCGCGACCCGGCCATGCTTATCCTTATTATTTATGTGTTTACGGTAAACATTTACACAGCAGCTACTGCGGTACCCGAATCTTTGCACAATGCGCCCATTGCTTTTGTCGATCACGACAATTCGCAAATATCTAATCGAGTGATAGATGCTTTTTACCCTCCCTATTTTCTAGCGCCAGATATTATTGAAAGCAATGAAGCCGACACGTATTTAGACACTGGTAAGTATACCTTTGTGGTTACCATTCCCCCTGAATTTGAAAAAGACATAATGGCTGGCATAGAACCCGACGTTCAGATTAACGTTGATGCCACACGTATCAGTCAGGCGTTTACCGGCAATGCTTATATTACCGAAATAATCACCGATGAAGTAAATGCTTATATACAGGGTTACAAGTCTGACACTGTTTATCCTGTCGAATTGATCATGCGAGCCAGATTTAACCCCGCGCTTGAAAGCTTTTGGTTTGGTTCTGTTATGGAGCTTATTAATGCTGTAACAATGATAGCCATAATTTTGTCTGGGGCTGCGCTTATTCGAGAGAAAGAGCGCGGTACTATAGAGCACCTGTTGGCTATGCCAGTGTCAGACAGTGAAATTATGCTTTCTAAGCTGTTGGCCTCGGGGGTAGTTGTGTGGGTTACTACCTTGCTTTCGGTGTATCTAATCATTCAGTGGGTTCTCGCCGTACCAATCAATGGCGAAATATGGCTTTTCATGGTGGCTGCTGCTTTACAGTTGTTTGCCGTATCGAGTATGGGCATTTTTATGGCCACTATTGCGCGATCTATGCCCCAGTTCGGATTGTTACTTATCTTAGTATTACTTCCTCTACAGTTGCTTTCTGGTGGTGTAACACCAAGAGAAAGCATGCCTGAATTCATTCAATACGCAATGTTGCTAATGCCCAATACGCACTTCGTAATGGCTTCCCAAGGGGTATTGTATCGAGGGGCGGGCGTTAGCGTTATATATCCTCAGTTATTGACGCTTTTAGCCATTGGTTGCGCGTTTTATTTCATAGCGCTTAAAAGATTTAAAAGCACCATTGGTAGTATGGCTTAGAAGCGTTATCTAGTTTTGGATCCATCTCTGTTTTGTTGTTCCATTTTTAGTGTAAATAGTAATAATTATCATTTAAATTAAGTTTAAGCTGTTTTATACTCCTGCCCCGAAAACATACAAACCCTTCAAAACCAATAGCAGAGAACACCATGAAATTAAGCAGTTTATTTGCACTAACGCCTATCGCGTTTGCATTGTCGGTAAATGCGCAAACTACGCAAAGCGATACGGTAGAAGCTAAAGAAGCAGACGTTGAAAAAATTCGTATTGTTGGCGTTCGTCAAAACCGCGTTAGCCGTGGGGCAACGGGCCTAACCATGGAAATAAGCGAAACGCCGCAGTCTATTAGTATTCTTTCTGAAGACTTAATGCAGTCGTTTGGTGCGTTTAATATTAATGATGCGCTAAAGCTTGCGCCGGGTATTAATGTAGAAGAGTGGGAAACTAACCGTACCAACTACACGGCCCGTGGTTTTGAAATTAAAAACACGCAAATAGACGGCGTGGGCCTGCCGAACGACTGGGGCATTGTTACCGGTGCTGTGGAAGCCTACGGCTATGAAGAAATTGAAGTTATTCGTGGTGCCAACGGCCTGCTAACCGGTGTGGGTAATGCGTCGGGTACCATTAACTATGTGCGCAAGCGCCCAACCAACGAAGAGGGCGGTGAAATTGGCGCTAGCATTGGCTCGTATAACTTTAAGCGCGTACAGGGCGACTATTCAATGCTGCTTACTGAAGACGGCAGCTGGGCAGCCCGTGTAGTAGCAAGCGTTGAAGATAAAGAGTCGCACATAGATGGCCTGGAAAACGATCGCAGCTTTGTGTACGGTGTAATCGACGGCCAGTTGACCGATAACGCTACGGTTACGTTTGGGTTGTCTTATCAAGATGCGAATACCGACGGCAACACCTGGGGCGGGCTGGTGTTTAACTATACCGATGGCACCCAAGCCGAGTGGGACATTAGCGATACCACGTCTCAAGAGTGGACGAAGTGGGATACGGAAACCACCAATGCCTTTGTAGAGCTAGACTACGTATTCGATAACGATTGGCAATTGCTGCTTAGCTATAACTACCGCGACTTTGAAGATCAAAGCAAACTGTTTTACGCCTATGGCGCTATTGATAAAGATACTGGATTAGGCCTGGTTGGCTGGCCGGGTCGTTACGACTCAGAGCGAGATTCTCATCTTGTTGAAGGCCGTGTATTTGGTGACTTTTCCCTATTTGGTCGTAATCACGAAGTAAACTTTGGGGTAAGCCACGCTACCAGCGATGACGTGTCTTTCGTTCACGCCTTTGATTATGCTACTACCCCTGCTTACGGCCCCACACCAGCGTTCCCTTATGCGCTAGATGCGATTGCCGAGCCAGAGTGGCTGGCGGCTTCCGAGTATTCAAACATTGAACAAACCCTAACTCGTTACTTCGGTTCAGCCCGTTTTAGCATTACCGATGAAATGCATATTATTGCTGGCTTTAACGCTATTGATTTTGAACGTACAGGGCAAAACGCTGGTGCGGTTATCGATAACTCAGAAAGCGAAGCCAGCCCTTATGTGGGTGCTACCTATGCGGTCACTGAAGATATTAACGCGTATGTGAGTTATTCAGACGTGTATCAGCCGCAAGAGCAGTACGACATTAACGGCCAGTACCTAGACCCGACCAAAGGCCAAAACTTTGAGGCCGGCGTGAAAGCCCAGTGGTTCGACAACCGTTTATTAACCACGTTTGCTTACTTTACTGCAGAGCAAGATAACTTGGCAGCTTACGCAGGCACTAACCCAGACACGCTTCAGTTTTACTACAAAGGCGTGTCGGTAGAGTCTAACGGTTTTGAAATTGAAGTAGCTGGGCAAGTAACCGATGCGCTGCGTGTTAATGCGTCTTACACCAATATTGATGTGGAAGACGAGCAGGGTAATGATGCTAACTTATGGGCACCGCGCGACGTGGTTACGTTCCAGCTAGGGTATACCATTCCCCAAGCACCAGAGGTGGAAGTAGGCTTTGGTGGTCGCTGGCAGTCTGAAATAAGTAATGTGGATTACAACGTTGAGCAAGGTGCGTATTTCTTGGGGAATGTGTATGCATCACGTGCGTTTACTGAAGACCTCACCGTTCGCATGAACATCAACAATATCTTCGATAAGAAGTACATTAATAGCCTGCATACCGTGGGTTATTACGGCGCGGGTATTAACGCCCAGCTAAGTGCGTCGTATACGTTTTAATTACGCTATACGCCCGCCGTGTTAATGCGTGTTTTAGCGTAATGCGGTGGGCGTATTGTGCCTTCTTCATTCATTAACGATTGTGACGAAGGCGTCGCCAGTTAACTTTCTGCTATTGCTTGGCTATCCGCAAGCGGTAGTTCAATAGTAAACGTGGTGCCCACGCCTTCCTTACTTTCCACTGAAATACTGCCATTGTGATTTTCAATAATGCCGTGGCTAATGGCTAAACCCAGTCCTGTGCCTGAGCCTACTTCCTTTGTTGTAAAAAATGGCTGAAATAGCTTGGGTAGGTTATCTGATGAAATACCGCAGCCATTGTCGGCGATGTAAATTTTTACCGAATTCTCAAGTTCTTCAGTTTTAATTGAAATAACGCCGTCTTTTTCTACTGCCTGGGTAGCGTTCATTACAAGGTTAATAAAAACTTGGCTTAGTTCGGTTAAATTGCCGGTGATATATACATCGTTTTCCCGTTCATAGTGAAGGGTTACATTGTGCCTTAGCTCGTTATTAAGTAGCGACAGGGTTAAATCGATAGCCTGCTGAACCGACATGACTTCTTGTTTTGAGTCTGACGGATGGGCAAAGTTTTTCAGCCCCGCTACGGTTTTACTTACCCGTTTACTGCCATCAATACTTTGGTCGATTAAAGGCCCTATATCTTCGCAAATGAAATCAATGTTATCCCAGTTCACCGATATGTTGGTGAGCGTATCGAGTTGCTCCTTTTCTTTGTCCGGCAAGTTGTTAAGCTTGGTAAGAAGCGGAGCGATATCGTCCATATAGCTTTTTAGCGTATTTAAGTTGCTTAACAAGAAGCCTATCGGGTTATTTATTTCATGGGCTACTCCAGCTGCCAGCACACCAAGCGACGCCATTTTCTCTGCATGCAATAGCTCCTGTGTGCGCTGTTCTACCAATTTCTCTAAATGTTTTGCGCTAGCTTTTAACTCGTCATTAAGCTGTATCATTTCCTGATACATGCTTTCTTTTAGCTGAAGCGTGCCAATGTAAAAGTTGATGGGGTCGTGATGCACAAAGTCGTTTAACGCCAAGTTCATTTTCGACAGCTGCCCCATGTTGGTTAGCTGCGGATAACCGATAAAGCAATAGTTGTCTTCTACTTCGTAGAACGCGCCACCAAAAACAAAGGAGGGGCTGCTAATGGGGCAAAGAGTAATTAGCTGCCCGTTGAACATTTTTATAATTTGGGTGCTTAAAGGCAGCTGTGGTGCCACAAGCTTAAACAGCTCTGAAAACGGCGCGTTTACCGTAAGCTCAGGGCATACTTTGCCAAACGCATTACTGAAATTAACAATGTTGAGCTTGTCATTTAAATCTAATTGAAACGTTTGTGATTGCACTGGCTAGCTCATTTAAAGTCGATGCGAAAGGTGCTAAACGGGTTGTTTTCGTCTCGCAGTTTAACGGTTGAGACTGTTGCCGGCTGATTAAAGTGTTCGCACACACCCATTAACAGGCCTTCCACAAAAGGCTCGAGGCCGTCTCGTGATGAGTGATAATGGATAGTGATGCTGCCATCGTCGTTTTTCTCGCATAAAAACGATGGAGGCACTAGCTCTTCCAGCTGCGCTGAAATTACTTGGTGCATGTTGTTTAAGTTGGAAATAAATTCAAATGCGCCGCCTGAGACCAGCGAATACATTTCTTTGTAGCTGCCTTGCGATGTTTCTTTTACCCAGTCTTC
This sequence comes from Alteromonas sp. KUL150, assembly GCF_009811475.1. Taxonomy (NCBI): domain Bacteria; kingdom Pseudomonadati; phylum Pseudomonadota; class Gammaproteobacteria; order Alteromonadales; family Alteromonadaceae; genus Alteromonas; species Alteromonas sp. KUL150. The sequence continues at coordinate 123,891 of NZ_BLIJ01000029.1, read as the reverse complement.
TCCCATTTGACGAAGAAATACGGCTAAGTCTACGTTTAAATGCTCAACAGAAGCACCAACAATACCGAACGTCACTTCATCGCTATATGGCTGCACTTCTAGAAAGGTCGACTCGTAATCTCCCAAGGATGTTTTTATTTCATCCCATGCAGATTGGCCGTATCGATTAATCACTGTTGTGGATATAAATTTGTTTATCATGCCGTACACGGGGCATCTCCTTTACACTACCTATGAAAAAACATAGCACAGGGTTCAGAAACTGCGAGAGAGCGACGCGTTTTATTAAAAATTACGCCGTTTTTTTATGTACTTATTGCGTTATGGACCCAAAGCCTTGAGGTAAAAAGTTTAAGATAAAGAGATTAAAACAAAAAGTTTTAGAGCAAAAGTGTAGACGATTTATATTCCGCAGCGTTTTAAAATATGGATATGGAAAACCGCAGACTTAACCTTAATTAATTTGATTGCAAATTAACCAATGACTACTGTTATGAAAGTGAGACTTATTAAGGAAAACGTCATGCAATCATTGAAAAAAGTGTCTTTGCTCTTTGGTACAGCCGTTTTAAGCCTAACCATGAATTCGGCGGTATTTGCTCAACCCGATATGCAGTCTGTGGAAACTATTGACGTGCAGGGCGAGAAAACTACGCCTCAATTAAAGCGCGCGTTTAAAAAGCAGCAAATGGCCTTTATTGAGTTATACAATTCCGTTAATACGGATGCCCAGTTCGACGTAATTTGTAAATGGCGCAAATTTACTGGCAGCCAAATTGCGCGCAAGTTATGCGAACCCAGATACATGATTGATTTTCGGGCGTTAACGGTTCAAACCTGGTCTACTCAGCCAGGCATTGATTTTAATCGCCTGCCCAACGACGACACTCTGCGCTTTTTAACGAAAGATACTCGGGAAGAAGCTTATCAACATGTTGCTGCTCTAGTGGCAACCAACCAAAAGCTGCTAGACAGTTTTATGAAATTAGATGCGCTTCATGAGCGAATTAAAGCGCGCAGCGAAGCCGATAACTAATAAACACCATCGTTATTTTTTCGCAAACCAAGCAACTGCCTTGATTAAAATTAATGCAGTTGCTAGTGTCTTGATACCCCATAAAAAAGGACTTTTAATGACGTGTGTTTATCAAGCGCATGTTCACTTATCTGGCCGCATTTAGCGTTTATCTACTGATAAATGCAACGAGGAATAAAGTAGGCGAACATGACGTTTTCAACCGCGCTATCGCGCACAATACTCAAAGGGTTTATTGCCACTACAGTCTGTGTATCTCACGTTTGTTTAGCGCAAGCGACGGAAACCTGCATCAGTTCTGATGTGGTATTTCATAACGGTGTTATCTATACGGCTGACGATAAGAATTGGCAGGCCGAAGTGGTTGCAGTTAAAGACGGGCGTATTGCGTTTGTGGGCAAAGATGCTGACGCCGCGCCGTGGCACTGCGGTGCTGAAAAACGCATTGATTTACAGGGCAGCACGCTTTTCCCTGGCTTTACCGACAGCCATCAGCATCTTGAAGGGGTAGGCAAACGCACGCGCACCCTCAGTTTGTTCGGTATACCTACGTTAAAGGCCACAGTGGCTGAAATTAAAGCCTTTGCTCAAACCGTGCCAGAAGGTGAATGGGTATTAGGTCGCGGGTGGATAGAGCGCGAGTGGCAAGATGAACAACGTTTTCTAACCGCTGCCGACCTCGATGCGTTCACTCAAAAAAAGCCGCTGTTTATGCCCCGCGCCGACGGTGTTTCAGCCGTGGTAAACTCAAAAGCGTTGGCCCTTGCGGGTGTCACCAAAAACACCCCCGACCCTGAAGGCGGTAAGTTTGAACGCTATAACGATGGCACGCCTACCGGCTATGTTTTGGCAACGGCAATGGACTTCTTTAGAAATATTTTACCCCCCGAGTCCAATCAATATATACAAGAAAATTTAAAGCGCGGTATGCAGGTAAATGTGTCGCAAGGGTGGACGGCAACCCACGACGCTGGCATGAAGTGGCGAGAGGTTCAGCAGTTAAAGCAACTGGCCAACGATGACGAAATGCTGCACCGGGTTTATATTGCCATACCTATTAGCGAGTCTGATAAGCTTTTTCAAAATGGCACTGAAACGCTTGCACAAGGGCTGTTTTATTTAAATGGGATAAAGGTGTTTATCGACGGCACCTTAGGTTCTCGTGGTGCTGCGCTTCTTGCGCCTTACAGCGATGCTGATCATAGCGGTTTTATGAACCGCACCACAAAAGCTGAGCTTATGCCCGTGTTGGAACAGGCGTTAAAGCAGGGCTTTCAAGTAATGACCCACGTTATTGGCGATCGCGCATTATATTCAACGCTTAATTGGTACGAAGAGGCGTGGAAGGCGTTGCCCACCGCCCAGTGGAAATCAGATGATCTGCGCTGGCGCTTAGAGCACGCGCAAATTATTCCACCCAATCAGCAAGACAGACTGGCAGACATGAATATTGTGGCATCAATGCAGCCAAGTCATGCCATAGGTGACTTAAACTTTGCGCCAAGCCGTTTGGGCTACAGCCGCTTAGAATACGCTTACCCTTGGAAATCGCTGGTGAATAAAGGTGTGATCTTGGTAGGCGGATCAGACGCGCCAGTTGAAGTGGGCGACCCACGCATTGAGTTTTACGCAGCTATTACCCGTAGTAGGCTTAACGGTACGCAAGATAAAGGTTGGCACCCAGAATTGTCGTTATCTCGGGAAGATGCGCTTCGCATGTTCACCCTATGGCCTGCCTATGCGTCGTTTCAAGAAGATAATTTAGGCTCTATTGAAGTGGGCAAATATGCCGACTTTTCCGTTTTCGACACTAATTTTATGACAGCAGAACCTAGCGATATTTTGAAGGCCAACGTTGTAATGACGGTGGTAAACGGCAAGGTAGTCTTTCAAAATCTTACCAATAATTAATCTGTTCTTATAAGCGCTGCATGCTGTTGCGTGCGGCACTTTCTGCGCTCCTCTTAATAACAAAGCGTTCTTTTATCCTAAAGGCTAATATAATATTCGTCTAATGAGTGATAATTATCTGAATAAGGTGTATTTTTTAGTGAATTTATTCTAATTTAAAGATGCATATTAGTTTGGTTGTATCACATTCTATTCAACAACCGCTAATAAGTGTTGCCTACGCCAATAATAAAAATAATCAAAAACCTTAAAACGCTTAAAAAACCACAAGTCTTGAAGGAGAAACACATTGGATCAAGGTAACTTTCCTAAAGGGAAAAAACTTAATCGAATAACCTCAGCCATTATTGCTAGTTCATTACCGTTTTTTGCGGCAATGTCAGCACCTGCTTTTGCACAAGAAGCGGAAGAGAAAGCAGAAGATTTTGAAAATATTATTGTAACGGGTACACGCATGAGCAACCGCTCTGCAGCCGACTCGCCAGTACCGGTAGATGTTATTACGGGTGAGGAATTCCGCCAGAACTCGTCAAGCGACGTGCAAGATATGTTGCGTACGAATGTACCGTCGTTCGATGTAAACACACAGCCAATCAGTGATGCGGCTACCATTGTGCGCCCGGCTAACATGCGTGGTCTGTCGCCAGATAACGTGTTGGTACTGGTAAACGGTAAGCGCCGTCACCGTGGCTCTATCATTTCTTTCCTTGGTGGCGGTATTTCTGATGGGGCGCAGGGTGTTGATATTTCGGCAATTCCATCACTCGCCCTGAAGCAAGTAGAAGTACTACGTGACGGTGCATCGTCACAGTACGGTTCAGACGCTATCGCAGGTGTGCTTAACTTCTTGCTCCGCGATGACGATGAAGGTTTTGAGTTCCGTGCAAACTATGGCTCTACCTATGAAGGCGATGGTGACAACTACACCATTTCTGCTAACGCTGGTTTCTCGCTAGGCGCAGATGGCTTTGTAAACATCACAGGTGAAATTCGTGACGTTGAAGGTACTGTGCGCTCAGTAGTACGTAACGACGTGCAGGGCATGGTTGATGCGGGTTACTTAACTCAGGCAGATTTTTCGACCATTAACACCTACACCAATGAAGTGCCACAGTACTGGGGCCAGCCAGACGTAGAAGACGACTATAAAGTGTTTATTAACTCAGCATACGAGTTAAACGACAAAGCCGAGCTGTACTTATTCGGTAACTACGGCAAGCGTACAGTAACCGGCGGTTTCTTCTACCGTAACCCGGTAACCGAGGGCAGCCAGCGCGGTGGTGTATATGCAGGCCCACTGGTTGACCCTCTAACGGGTTTAGAAGATCCAGACGGTGTACACTCAGTGCTTGTAGGCGACCTTGACGGCGTAGGTGTAGGTGGAAGCTGTATCGACGGTATTCCAATTGGCGGTAATGGTAATGTATTCCCTGACCCATCTTTCCTTGCTCAGGTTCAAGCCGACGATAACTGTTTCTCGTTTATTGAAACCATTCCTACCGGCTTTGTGCCGCGCTTTGGTGGCGATAACGAAGACATGGCGTTTACGGTAGGTGTGCGTGGCGATTTAGAAGTAGGTAACGGCTTAGGCTACGACTTCAGTGCGCAGCGTGGCTCTAACCGCACAGATTTCTTCATTAAGAACACCATTAACGCATCTTTAGGCCCAGCTACTCCGCGTGATTTTGTACCTGGTGGTCAAGAGCAAACCGAAACACTAGTTAACCTTAACTTTGTGTACGGTGTTGATGTAGGTTTAGCGTCTGACTTAAACGTTGCGTTTGGTGCAGAATACCGTAAAGAAGAGTTTGACTTATTTGCCGGTGATGAAGCGTCTTATGCGCTTGGTCCGCTAGCAAGCCAAGGCTTCTCATCTAGCTCGAACGGTTTTGGTGGTTTCCCTCGTGATACTAGCTCGTCGCAAGACAGTAACGCGGTTTACATTGACTTGGAAGCCGACGTAACAGAGCAACTTACCCTACAAGCAGCCCTGCGTCGTGAAGACTTCAGCGAATTCGGTGATACCACTGACTTTAAACTTGCGGGTATTTTCCACGTAACTGACGACTTCCGTTTACGCGGAGCGTACTCAACCGGTTTCCACGCGCCAACAGCGGGACAGGCAAGCATTACTAACGTTACAACGCAAAACGTGAACGGCGTATTGATTGACCAAGGTACACTGCCATTGTCATCGGCGGCAGGTCAACTAGCGGCTGACTTCATTGAAAGCCAAGGCAACGGTCGTCCAGACCTAGGGCCAGAGGAAGCGGTGAACTTCTCATTCGGTGCATCAATTGATGTGGCAGACATGAGCTGGACCATCGATTTCTACAACATCGAAATGGAAAACCGTGTTGCGCTAGGTGCCAACGTAAACTTCCTAGATGCGCTTAACTTCGCCGGTGGCGGTACAAACTACGCAACCGTATCTGAAGCGCTTACCGAGCTTGATGCGTCGGGTATTATCGACCGTTCAGACTTTATTGGTCTTGATGATTTGTCGCAGTTCCGTTTCTTCTCGAACAGCTTTGACACTACTACACGCGGTATCGACATTGTAGGTAACTACAGTTTCGATTTATGGGAAGGTAACTCACGTATTACGCTAGCGGCAAACTACAACGAAACCGAAGTAGACGATGTAGGTACACTTAACCCTATCGGTGAAGGTCGTGTTGCAGCTATTGAAGACTTACTGCCAAACCTTCGCGGTAATATTTCTTGGACGCACACGCAAGGCGCACTTCGCACTCTAGTTCGCGCTAACTACTACGGAGGTTGGGACGACACAGGTAACGGTGTAGACGGTATTGATGCGGCTATCTTGATAGACGTTGAAGCTAAATACTCTTACAGCGAAAATCTCGACCTTGTTATTGGTGTGAACAACCTGTTCGACGAATATCCAGAAGAAAATCCAAGTGCGGGAAGCTTAGGTCAGCTTTACTCAGAAGCTAGTCCGTTTGGTTTCAATGGTGGTATGTGGTACGTGCAGGCACGTTATACTTACTAAGCCATTTTAGCCAGATAAAAAGCTAACTAACTAGTTTATAAACAAAATTGAATACCGCTTCTTGTTATAAGAAGCGGTTTTTTTTGACTGAAATTTATCCAAGTGCTAAGTTGAGAAATGTACAAGTAAAACAACGAGGAAGTTAACTATGATAAACCTACGTAAATACGGGCTTCATGCCATAAAAACAGCTGCGCTGTCGCTAGCGCTTGCAGCAAGCTTTCAGGTAGCCGCGCAAAACGATAAAGAACGCGTTGAAAAAATTGAAGTATTCGGCCAAAAGACTACACCGCAATTAAAAAGAGCATTCGATAATCAGCGCTTCGAATTCTTAGAACTGTACAACAGTATCAATGAAACTGCGAAATTCGATGTTATCTGCAAATATCAAAAGTCCATTGGAAGCAAAATTGCCCGTAAAAGCTGTGAGCCCCGCTATGTGAAAGACTTTCGCGCCATGAAGATTCAAACCTCTTCTACAGTCCCGGGTATCGAACTCAATCGCTTACCTAGCGACGATGATATTCGTTTTCTTACTAACGACACGCGAGAAGAAGCTTTTGAGCATGTTGCCGCGCTCGTTGCCACACACCCAGAACTGTTTGACAGCTTCAGAAAGCTAGACGCGCTGCATCAGCGCATTGAGCAGCGCAAAGAGGGCAACTAGTTCTTTGCGCTTCTTCGAAACTATAAAAAATGCGGCATTAAGCCGCATTTTTTTGTGTTAGTTTTTATTACTGATATTTTTTAAGCTCTAGGCGCGACACCATGCCTTTGTGCACTTCGTCTGGGCCATCAGCTAAGCGAAGGGCTCTTGCGCCAGCCGCAAAGCGTGCTAGTGGGAAGTCGCTACACATACCTGCGCCGCCGTGAATTTGCAGTGCCATATCCACCACGCTTTGTAGCATGTTTGGCACTACTACTTTGATGGCTGAGATCTCTGTCATAGCGTGTTTAACGCCTAAATTATCTATTTTCCATGCTGCGTGAAGGGTAAGTAATCGCGCTTGCTCTATTGCCATGCGAGCATCAGCAACGCGCTCTAGGTTACCTCCTAAACGGATGATGGGCTTACCAAAAGCAACCCGTTCGTGACCGCGTTTAAGCGCTAGCTCTAATGCTTTTTCGGCCATGCCGATAGCGCGCATACAGTGGTGAATGCGGCCTGGGCCTAAGCGACCTTGTGCTATCGCAAATCCTTTGCCTAAACCCATTATAATGTTGTCTTTACTTACACGAACATTATCAAAGTGCATTTCGCCATGGCCGTATGGCGCATCATAATCGCCGTAGGCATCTAGCATACGCTTTATAGTAATTCCGGGTGTGTCTAGCGGCACTATTACCATACTGTGGCGGCTGTGCTTGTCATTTTCTGGGTTGCTAAGACCCATGAATATCGTGAATGCCGCGTTAGGATGGCCTAGGCCTGTCGACCACCACTTCTTGCCGTTAATAACGACATCGTCACCATCTTCAATGATGGTGGCGGCCATGTTGGTCGCATCAGACGAAGCAACATCAGGTTCGGTCATGCCAAATACCGAGCGGATCTCGCCAGCCAGTAATGGTGTTAGCCACGTTTCTTTTTGTGCATCGCTACCAAAGTGATACAGCACTTCCATGTTGCCGGTGTCAGGTGCATTACAGTTAAATATTTCAGGGGCAAAGAGGTATTTCCCCATGCGCTCAGCCATCGGCGCATATTCCAGCGTAGTCAGGCCTTGGCCTAGCTTAGCATCGGGTAAGAATAAATTCGCTAAGCCTGCTTCACGTGCTTTGGCTTTAAGTGCCTCGGTGCCAGGGTGTAGCTTCCAGTTTTTCCAATCGCCGTGATTATTTTCTTTATGATGAAAGTCGTAAACTTCATTTTCAATTGGCGCGATATGTTCAGCAATGAAGTTATCAAGTTTTTCTAATAAGGCTTTGGTTTTGTCGTTATGTGAGAAATCCATAGGGTACCTTTATCTTTATATTGTTCGCTTTCGTTTGTAATGCTTAGAAACAGCGTATTTGAGTTTCGCATCACATGGTCGGGTTGTTTATCCAAGCGCGCAAAACCATGTACTGTGATCATCGAATAGGGCGCGCGAATGTACTTCGTTAGGCTCATACTAGAGAAACTTGCTCAGTGAATGAAATGAAATATAATCCTTAAATGGTGTGAATTTTATTCATGGTTTGGCGAATGCTTGAAAACAGACAATTTGAAAAGCTCGATTTGAATTTGCTGAAGGTGTTTGAAGCCCTTTGGCAGCATAGAAACATGACCCGGGTGGCTGAAGCGCTGCACATTACGCCGTCGGCAGTTAGCCATGCCATGCGCCGGTTTCGGGATATTTTAGGCGACTCGCTTTTTGTAAAAGAAAAGCAAAGTATGCTGCCCACTGCAGCCTGCGAACGTTTAGCCCCCGCTATATTGAAAGCCTTGAGCGATATTCGAAAAGCGCTAGGGGAGTTTGCTGACTTCAACCCGTTACACAGCCATCAGCGCTTTGTTATCGCCATGCAAGAGTCGTTAGAATTAGGTGTGTTGCCAGTTTTACTCTCTACCCTTGAAAAACAGGCGCCTAATATCGAAATAGTAAGCACTCGCTTACATCGTGACACCATGCTGGCTGATTTAACCAACCGAAACCTTCACTTAGTTATTGATATTGGCCGCGCCGTTGCAGCACCAATTTCCCATTCTCTATTACGTCGGGATACCTACAAGGTGCTTATGAATAAGCAAAACCCCTTAGCGCAGAATTTAGATAAGAAAAAGTACGTGGCTGCACGTCATATTACAGTATCTAACCGCGCTAAAGGCGCGTCGGTAGAAGAAATTGCGCTGCAACAATTAGGCGTAAGTCGGCCCTCTTTATGGCGTTGCCAAAATTACCGGGCGGCAGCAGATGTGGTGGCTAATACAGAAGCGCTATTAACCTTGCCGGGTTCTGTAGCCGATGCAGTAAGCGACGATAAACTGATAAGCACTAAGCTGCCTTATCAAATACCTGCACTGGAAACGCACCTTTACTGGCATAGCCAGCAAGAAGGCGAACCTGGGCTGATGTGGCTTCGCGATTTAATGCTACACTTGTTCGCTGAATCTGGTCTTACCAGATAGGTTCTGATAGGATTTGGTGTAATTATGAGCTCTAACCCGCTGCCAGTAGTAAACGGGTGTAATACGCTATGTAACCGTGTATCAAAAAGCGCCTAGAGAACAAATTCACAGTTGCAGCAGTTGTCACTGTTGGTAAGCTCGCACGTACTGGTGAACAGGAAGCAGTAATGAAAATTCATACATTATCAGGCTACATACAGCATATTTATCTTGTTGAAGACAGCAATGGCTTGCTGTTGCTTGATGGCTGTAGCCGAGCCGACGCAGACAATGTGTGCAAATACATTACCCAAACCTTGGGCCGACCGTTAACTGACTTAAAGCTTATTGTGGTTACCCACATGCATCCCGATCACGCAGGTGGTGCTATTAAGTTGCGTCAGCGCACAGGCGCGCAAGTGGCGTCTCATCCTAAAGCGGTCAATTGGTACGCTGGTTTTGCAGGGCGTACTGCTCACGGTATCGATTTGCTGTTAACCTGGTGGGTGGCAAATCGTATTGGCAAACCAAGAATGCCCATTTGGTATAACCCAATTTTAGCGCCAGACATGACGCTCAAAGACAACCAAACGTTGCCTGGTTTTCCCGACTGGCAAGTAATCTACACGCCGGGTCACACCGATCATGATTTAACCCTTGCGCACATTCCTACGCAGCAGGCTTACATTGCTGACGTGCTGGTGCAGGTGAAGGGCGAACTCGTTCCACCGTATCCGTTGTGTCATCCGAATCAATACCGTGAAAGCTTGAAAAGGCTGGCGCAGTCACAAATTGATACATTCTTTTGCGCCCACGTTCCGCCCACCAAAAAATCAGATATCGATTTTGAACACGTTATCGAAAATGCACCGCGCAAGCCAAAGAATCACTGGCATTCCAGTAAAAATCGCATAAAGAAAAAGCTCTTCAACCAAACCCGCGAGCATTAAATAAACAACGCGTTTTTTGTTTCACAGTGATAACTTAGCTGGCACTGCCCTTGCTTTTACCTCTTAATAACCACATTACTCTTTAGGTCGTACCTAAAATTAGGTGAGAGCAGTGAAGTGAGAGCAATCAAGCGAAAGGCGCGCTCTCAGAACGTTATTTTTAAGCTATAGGTTTAAGGGAACAGGAACTGCAAAGGCAGCAAACAAAAATAATGCAAAAGAATATCGCTACGCTTTTTGACAAAACTCGGGCAATGGCGTCGCTAACTGGCGACAAGCTAAGTAGTGCGTTTAATAAAGAAACCCACCGGTTCACTATTACCGGGCTTAGCCGAAGCGGTAAGTCCATGCTGTTTACCAGCCTTATCACTATGCTAAAAAGCCGCAGTGAAGAAGGCTATGCGTGTTTGCCCCTACTACGTTATTTACCGCCTTCTCAAGTGCTAGACATGCGAATAGAGCCCATTGAAGGCTATAAACCCTTTCCTCATTTGCAGAATATTACTGATCTTGAAAACGGCCAGTGGCCGAAAGCTACCGAAGAAGCATTTGGTTTTAAACTAGTAGTACGACTTAAAGAAACAGCCTCGCTAAAACGTCATGTACTGCCTCATAGCGATGTAGTGTTTGAGTTTATCGATTACCCAGGGGAATGGGTGACCGATATTCCTATGCTAAGTAAAACCTACGCCCATTGGTCAGACTCTGCGTGGGCGCAGTTAAGCAGCGGGCCCCAGCAGTATTTTGCCAGTCAGTGGAAAGCGTATGTTAATCAATTCGATTTCGAGCAAGAGCCTACAGAGCAGCGTATTAAGCTACTCGTTAACGCCTATCGGGATTACCTTATTGACGCCAAAGCGAACGGTATATCACTACTTCAGCCAGGCAGCTTTTTATTAGAGTCGAGCGATTTCGACTGGCAGGCGTTTGGTTTCACGCCACTACCGTCTAGCATTACCAGTGATGTATCGCACCCATGGTTTAAAATTTTTGATAAGCATTTTTCGAAGTTTCAAAGTCGATGGTTAACGCCGTTAAAACAGTCCATTTTTAAGGAAACCGATAAGCAAATTATTCTGGTGGATTTGTTTGAAGGGCTTAACCACAGCAGGCAGCACTTGTATCAGTTAAAGGAAACTTTAAGCCATTTGGCCGACACTTTTGTGTACGGGCAAAGCACGTGGTTTTCGCGCAATGTGCTGAAAAAAGAACAAATAGGCAAAGTGGCGTTTGTAGCGACCAAGTCAGATCTCGTGCCAGTAAGTCAGCGTGCAAACTTACTCAGTTTACTTACCCAAATTACTGAAGGGGCCAGAGCCCGGTTCGATGATAAGCCTATTCAATTCGAACACTTTTTAGTATCTAGCATGCAAGTGACCGATGATGGCAGTAACGAAGATGCTATTCGCTATCAAGACACCGATGGCCGCTATGTCGAATCTATGTTTGAACCCATTCCAAGCACGCTGAAAGAAATGGAAGAAGGCAGCCATTTTCCAGTACCTGATGTGACTGTGCCCAACGATTTTAAGGCGCGTATTTTAGCGGGTAAGGGCGTAGACAGACTGCTTCAGTTTTTACTGGGCAAAGGAGAGCAAGAATGAGCGATAAACCTTATAAATTTGATGAAAGCCCAGAGCCTACGCGCCCGTCTACACTTAAAAATAATGGGTTTGGCGAGCAAGACGGCACGGCTTATTCGGAACACGTGTCTCAACAACGTGATAAGTACGATGAGCAGCTAAATGAAACAACTGCTGATGACGGTAATGATTATCAAGATGGCGAGCCAATGCACAAATCAGGCTCCGTGAATAAACCGCAGTACAAAACTAAGGTAAAAACACAAACCTTAGATATTGCACAGCCTAAGACCAAGCTTCCACAGCAAGTTAGTGAAGACGTGTGGGAAGTAGATGTAAATAAAGATGGCATTTCTTTAGGTGCGGCAACCTTGGGGTTTGGTGTTGTTTCGTTAATTGGCTTTTTTGTATTTGAAGCCTATACCACCCTTGCTGCTAACGTTTCTGACCATCCCATTGGAACAGGCGTATTAGGTGCGCTACTGGTGGGGTTTGTTAGCTGTTTTAGCTTTTTAAGTTTCAAAGAGTGGCGCGGCTACAAGCAAGTGAATACGGCGATGGAAGATGCTGGTGTTATCCGAAATTTGCTGGCTAATAAGCGAAATGAAACTTCACCACAAAAAATAGACCGGGTGTTAAGTCAGCACGGAAAACGCTTTTCCCGGGGCTCTTACGCAGCGCACTGCTTCGACCGCTATAAACAGCAACTTCAAGACGATATGACAGGGCCAGAACGGCTTGGTCTTTACGAAGATACGGTGTTAAAACCTGTTCAGGAAAAGGCCCATAAGGTACTCAATAAAGAGTCGGTAACGGCTGGAAGCCTAGCGTTTATTAGCCCAAACAACCTTATTCAAACCTTTGCTGTGATTTGGATTAGCTTTCGAACCATTCGCCGTATGGCCCGTGTATATGGGCTCAGACCGAGCACAGCAGGAAACTGGAAGTTGCTAAAAGTGCTGGCTCAAAACATTGCGGCGCAGGGCGTATTTGACTTGGCTACCGATGAAGTTGCCAATCAAATTGGTGGCAGCTTGTCGGCCAAGTTTATGGAAAACTCGGCCGAAGCCATAGCAGCAGGCGCACTTAACGCCCGTTTAGGGCGTGCGCTAATTAAGCTGCTTAAGTAGCGCGACTTTACCATTTGTTAGGCTGCGCTATGGACGTTGTGCATCCTAACTGCCAGTGGTGCATTACGTAATTTAGCGCGAAATCTACTCGCTGTCGTAACAGTGTTATAGCGCCTTTTTAGTGGGTACAACCACGTTAGCAAAAATAAGCCCCGCTACTAGCGACATAAAAATAAGAAACACTTCCTGGCCTAAATGATCGGCCTTCACGAAGTCTTGGCCGGTCATAAACGAGTTCAAACCAATATAGGTTTTAGACCCCGGCACCAACACGATAAGCCCGTGCATGGCAACAATGGTAGCTGGTTGGTTGGCAATGCGAGTGAACGCATTAGCAAAAATACCTAATGCGAATGCACCCACGAATGCACCTAGCCCCGGGCTCATGTAATCTGAGCTCCATGCGGTAGCGCTGTAGGCAATAAACGCGGCTGCCAGCGCCCAAGGAATATGTTTAATACGCGTTCTGAATATCGCAACTAGGGCAATACACAGTAAGAATACCGCGAGCCACGTTGCCCAGTAAGGCAATGATTCTGCTGGCGTATACACGTTTTCACCGAACGCGCTAAAGCCCACAGATACACCCAGAAACGCGCCAAAGTACAATTTAAACAGCTGCATGATAGCGTCCATGGTGCGGGCGGTACCCGACACCATATTACGGGATGACAGCTCTGCAAGGCCCATGGTTAGGGCAAGACCTGGCACAAACACAATGACCGATGAAAGCACAACCAGCGGAATGTTGATGCCTGGGTCAACGTACTGACCGATAGCGCAGGCAAGAATACCGCCTACAAATGCGGTAACTGGCTCTAGCATTAAGTTTACGCGTTTAGACTGCTGTGCCCATAAGGTCCATAAATAGGCCACAATACCCAGCGCGCCCGACCAGCCAATTTCACTCCAACTAGCTCCCATCAGCATGGCAAATGCACCAGTAGCCATGGCAAAGGCTATGCCGGTTACCCATTTCCCGTAGGGGCTACCCATGGCGTCAATTTCGTCTAAACGCTTGTCTGCTTCACTTAGTGTTAATTTGCCCGATAGGAGTTCGCTGGCTAGTTCGTCGGTGAGGGATAATGCATTCATGTCTAGATCGCCAGGTAACAAACGGGCCGCATGATTGTATTCGTCTTCGTGACGGTCGCTCCAGATAACAAAAGTTAGTGACGTGGGCGTTGAAATAAATGAAGCGTGGACGCCCAAATATTTGGCGACTTCACCAAGGTAAGCTTCAAGACGGAACGCAGGGGTACCGTACTTGTGCAGCATTTTTCCTAGCTTCACTATAAATCTACGAATTTGAATAAATTCAACGGTATCCAACGCACTGCCCTTAAGTTTTGATAACTTTAATATGAGATAAATAAGACAAAAAAGCCAGACGCATAAGAAAAGGGTCTGGCTAAAATTTGTGCGGATTCTACGGAGGGTTTTACGGGAAAGCAAAACAAATTTTTTATTTATTTTGCCTTAAAAAAACTAATCGTTTAACCGATTGCAAAGCTGCCATTTTATTGCGCTTTGCATGCATGTATTCAAACAGAGTTGAACGGCTAGGCGCGGGCTTTAAAGGGCATCCAATCTTTCCAAACGGGCTCTAATCCTCTCGCTGCAATCGCGTTTACCACGTCTGATACCGAACGGTTGTCGTCTATATCAAACTGATTTAACGCCTGTGAAGGCTCGCTATAGCCGCCTGGCTGCGTTTGGGAAGCTGCACTCATTGATGTTATCCCCAGCGGCATTACGCCGTCTCGAAATGCGGCCGATTCGCGGGTAGAAAGCGATAGTTCAGCTTGTTGATTAAACAATCGGTGGGCGCAAATCAGCTGAAGCAAGTCACGTTCATTAGGTAGCTTGCTATTGGTAAGTGCGTTACCGCCAGTATCGTTACCCTCACAACTTCGAAGCCTAGGAAAGGCAATAGACACGCGGCTTTGCCAATAGTGCTGTTGTATCAACTTGCCGTGAAGAGCGGTCATAGCACTATCAACCCGCCAGTCACCTAAACCAAGTAGCGCACCTATACCTATCTTATCTATACCGGCTTGCCCTATACGATCGCTGGCTTCTAAGCGCCATAAAAAATCCTGTTTTTTACCCCGGGTGTGGAAGCTGGCGTAATGCTGTGGCGAATAGGTTTCCTGATACACTAAAACAGCATCTAACCCCTGGTATTTCAGGGTTTCGTATTGCTCCCTTTTTAGCGGCTGCACTTCCATCATAAGGTAGCTTACCTTGTCACGAATAGCGCTCAGGGTTCGTTCGAAATAGTCCATGCCCACTTTAGTTTCATGTTCACCAGTCACCAGTAACACCTGGGAAAATCCCATATCATTAATGGCTTCAATTTCGGTAAGCACTTCACTTATAGATAGGGTTTTGCGCTTTATTTTATTGCTCATGGTAAAGCCGCAGTAGGTACATTCATTGGCACATAGGTTCGACAGGTACAAAGGCACAAAAAGCTGCATAGTATTGCCAAAGCGATGGCGGGTAAGCGCCTGCGCACGACTTGCCATGGCTTCAAGATAGGGTACGCCAGCGGGGGAAATCAATGCCATAAAGTCGTCTAGCGATAGTGTATTAGCGTTTAACGCTCGCTCTACATCACTGTCGGTTTTACTGTTTATCGACAAAGCTAAATGCGACAAATCCTGCTGAATTAGCGCTTGCGCTACCTTCATACCGCCGGCTCCAAAAATGCAGTTAATGGGCTGGAAGCTTGTGCTTGATTAAACGTTGCGCCAAGCCCTGCTTCAAACGCTTTTCGGCCCGTTTCCACCGCACTGGCAAAGGCTTCTGCCATGGCCACAGGGTTTTGGGCGGTGGCGATGGCGGTATTTACCAGTACGGCATCTACGCCCATTTCCATGGCAGCCATGGCTTCACTGGGCTTTCCTATTCCAGCATCAACAATTACAGGAATTGACGCCTGCTCAACAATAATCTGTAAGAAAGGTTTGGTTTGTAAACCCTGATTACTCCCAATAGGTGCGCCTAAGGGCATAACCGCGGCGCAGCCTACATCTTCTAATCGCTTGCATAAAACAGGGTCTGCGCCGCAATAGGGTAAGACGTGAAACCCTTTTTTTGCCAAAATCTCAGCGGCTTTAAGCGTTTCGATAGGGTCGGGCAATAGATAACGCTGATCAGGATGAATTTCGAGCTTTATCCAAGGGCTACCTAATGCTTCGTAGGAAAGCTCAGCCGCAAACACAGCTTCTTGTGCATTTTTAGCCCCAGATGTATTAGGTAATAAAGTCACTCCTAATTCTCGAAGTGCTTTTAACGTTTGGTCTTGCCCGCTGCTGCTCGCTACGCGTTTCATGGCTAGCGTAACGATATTGCTTTGTGCGGCAGCCACCGCATTTTTCATGATGGTGGCGTTACTAAATTTCCCCGTACCGGTTAAAAGACGTGATGTAAACGTGTGGTTTGCTAGCGTTAGCATATTAGCCTCCTGCCACTAAGGTAAAGATATCAACGGTGTCGTTGTCGTTGAGGTAAGTAGTCGGCCACTCTCGTTTGCTCACGATGGCCGCATTTTTAGCGATGGCAGTGCCGTCTACGTCAATTTGCTTAAGCGCAATGAGTTCGCTTAACGAGATGGGTGCAATCACGGTTAAAGGATGATTGTTCACATTTACCTTAATTTGGGTCATGGCATACCTCACAGGTTGAAGAAGGGGGAAGTATGAAGCTTTGGAGCGAGCCTTGACTGGCATTCCCGGTTAGGTAATGGCCCCACTTTATGTCGGCGTTGAATCTTTTAGCTAAATACAGCAAAGCCTGTGTAGCTTGATGGCAGGCGGCCATACCTACTACTGGGCCTAGCACGCCTTTGCTTAGGCAGTCTTCGCGCACGTCTATGTGTTCAACAAGACAGGCGTAACAACCGATGCGTTTGTTGTTTTGAGGTAAGTTCAATGCCTGCCAGCGTAGTCCGCTTGCCGCCGCAATAAAAAGCGGAATAGAAGCACGATGGGTAACGGCATTAATGTGCTTACGCGTTTCGATGTTATCGGTACAATCAAGTACGCAATCGGCAGTAGAAATTAATGTTGGTAAGTTCTTACTATCAGCGTAAATGCTTTTAAATATGATGTTAAGTTTGGAGTCAACTTTGCGTAATTCATTAAATAGCGATTTGGCTTTAAGCTCGCCAAGGTGCATTTCATTGTAAGTCACTTGGCGCTGCAGATTACTTATATCTACGGTGTCGCCGTCAACTAATGTAATGGTTCCTACACCGGCCCCAGCTAAATACCGGGCGACTAAGCTACCTAATCCGCCAAGGCCAATTACCACTGCATGGGAGCTGGCAAGCTTTGCTTGTCCCTCATCTTCAACGCTATCAAGCATGAGTTGTCTGCTGTAGCGCCTTATGTCTTGCGTGTTTAATGAGTGCTCAAATACTTGGCCTGCTATATGGCTAACGGTTTGGCCTGCCGAGTAAGCAGTGGTCTGGGTGAATGAATGGCTATGCAAAACCCGCCTCCTTAGACAAAGCACAAAACGCGTGTAGGGGATCATCGACTTGGGTAATCGCACTGACTACCGCTATGCCGCTAACTCCTGTTTTAGCTACATCGGCAATGCGCGCTAGGTTAATACCACCTATAGCAACGGTAGGAATGCCTTCACAGAGTTCAACGTATTTGGATAAGCGTTCTATGCCTTGCGGTTTAGAAGGCATTTCTTTGGTATTGGTAGGAAATATGTGCCCAAGTGCGATATATGATGGCTTCAGTTGTCGCACTCGCTGAATTTCTGCAAAGCCATGGGTTGAGATACCCAGCCTGGTACCAGCCTTTCGAATAGCGTGCAAATCGGCGGTATCGATATCTTCTTGCCCTAAATGCACACCGAAAGCACCTAGCTCAATAGCCAGCTCCCAATAATCGTTAATGAATAATTGGCAGTGTGTGTGCTTTGTGAGTGCTATTGCCTCTTTTATCTGCTGGCGAATGTTTTCTTGTGTTCCCTGTTTTACACGAAGCTGAATGATATTAGTGTCGGTAGGTAATAATCGTTCTATCCACTCAACGCTATCGACCACAGGATATAAACCTAGATGCGTTTGGGTAAGGGTTTTGAAAGGGCTTATTACTGTATTGCTTTGAGGCAGAGGCGTTTTTTCTGCGTCTAATGAAAAGGTTTGCGTTGCCAGTGGTTCTCGAGGAGAAAATTTTACTAAAGGGAAGCTCGCTGGATTACGCAGAAAGCCAACGCAACGCCCAAAAGCAGGCGTATGTGCTGAGCTTGAGCAAGAGTCGCTTCTGATCTGGCTAACATAAGCGTTTGCCAGGGTGAGCGCATCCTCAATACAGTAATCATGTACAACAAATGCAGCAATAGCACTGGCTAACATGCACCCTGTACCGCGAAGCTTGCCAGTGTTTTTTCTTGGCTGAGTGAGCTGTATAGTTTGTGTTGGGCTCACAAAAGTATCACATGCTTGTGTTTGCCAACTTGCGTGCCCACCTTTCACATAAACAGCGTGTGCGCCGTTTTCAATAAGCTGGTATGCCGCCGCGCGCAGGCTATCATCGGTCTTTACTGGCATATTAGTTAACCAGGAAAGCTCTTGGGTATTAGGGGTAACCAAGTCTACGGTGTTTAAAAGTGCTTCTACCACTGGTTCAGAGAGCTCACTTAACTTTCCACCTGATGAGGTGCGCAATACCGGGTCCCATACGACAAACGGTCGTGGCATAGCCAGAGATTGAATGCGGGCACACAGTAATAACGCCTGCTCATCGTTAGCAATAGCCCCTATTTTTATGGCGCTAGCTTGAGTACTTTCACTTAGCACCTGCCACTGCTGATTCAGCGCCGAGACCGTCATGCTTTCTTTACTAAGCATCACCGTGTTTGACTGCGCCGTGGCCTGTGTAGTAATAACGCAGGCGTGAACCTTTAAGTCGGCAAGGGTAATGGCGTCGCGGGTTATACCCGCGCCGCCACTAGAGTCTATGCCGCCTATACACCATACAACTGGCTGTTTAACCGCCGTTTGCTGCAAAGCGTTGTCTGTCATGGCAATTCAACCTTGCTGTCGGCGGTATGATAGAGTTCAGCGCCAGATTCATTGAACGCGTTTGCCATGTCTTTCATGCCTTTTTCCTTTTCTTCTTCATGCGCATGATGTTCCGCCTGCTTAGCGACATCCCGTACCTCTTGGGAAATTTTCATGCTGCAGAACTTAGGACCGCACATTGAACAAAAGTGAGCAACCTTGCCGGAAGCCTGAGGAAGGGTTTCATCGTGATAGGCACGAGCCGTATGCGGGTCTAAGGCTAAGTTGAATTGATCTTCCCATCTAAATTCAAAGCGCGCTTTCGACATGGCGTTGTCGCGAATTTGTGCACCTGGGTGACCTTTGGCCAAATCAGCGGCATGAGCGGCGATTTTGTAGGTGATTAGGCCTTGTTTTACATCTTCTTTATTGGGAAGACCTAAGTGCTCTTTAGGTGTTACATAGCAGAGCATAGCGCAGCCGAACCAACCAATCATGGCGGCACCAATGCCGGATGTGAAGTGGTCGTAGCCCGGTGCGATATCCGTAGTTAAGGGGCCAAGGGTATAGAAAGGCGCTTCATGGCAGTGCTTTAATTGCTCTTCCATGTTCTCTTTAATCATGTGCATTGGCACATGCCCGGGGCCTTCAATCATTACCTGAACATCGTATTCCCACGCAATTTTTGTCAGTTCTCCAAGGGTTCGTAACTCAGAGAACTGTGCGTCGTCGTTAGCATCGGCAACGCTGCCCGGGCGCAGGCCATCTCCTAACGATAATGCCACATCGTACTTGGCGCAAATTTCACAGATATCGCGAAAGTGCTCGTATAAAAAGCTTTGCTGGTGGTGACTTAAGCACCATTTCGCCATAATTGACCCGCCGCGAGATACAATTCCGGTAACTCGTTTTGCCGTAAGGTGCACGTACTCAAGCAGTACACCAGCATGAATGGTGAAATAATCCACCCCTTGCTCGGCCTGCTCGATAAGCGTGTCTTTAAACATCTCCCATGTGAGGTCTTCGGCAACGCCGTTTACTTTCTCAAGGGCCTGATAAATGGGCACGGTGCCAAGTGGAACCGGACTATTTCGCAGAAGCCACTCGCGGGTTTCGTGAATGTTTCTGCCGGTGGATAAATCCATTATTGTGTCGGCGCCCCAGCGGGTCGACCACACCAGCTTTTCTACCTCTTCTTCAATGGAAGAGGTCACCGCTGAGTTACCAATGTTGGCGTTAATTTTCACCAAGAAGTTGCGGCCAATAATCATTGGCTCTAGCTCAGGATGATTAATATTGCACGGAATAATGGCGCGCCCTGCAGCCACTTCCTGACGCACAAATTCGGAGGTTATAGTCTCGGGTAAATTTGCGCCAAAGTGTTCGCCTTTGTGTTGCTGCGTAAGTTCTGCATCTTTAATTGCTTGGCGACCCATATTTTCGCGAATGGCAATGTATTCCATTTCAGGGGTAATAATGCCCTTTCTGGCGTAGTGCAGTTGCGTTACGTTTTTGCCCGCTTTCGCTTTTAACGGTTTGCGGTTGCGTATAAAGCGAAAATCTTCGGTAAAAATGTCGTTTTCACGCGCTTTAGCAAAATGTGATGAAACACCATCAAGAGCATGGGTATCGCCACGCTCTTCAATCCACGCTTTGCGCAAAGGCGCTAAGCCTTTGTGAACATCAATGTTTTCGTCGGGGTCGCCGTAGGGGCCGGAAGTGTCGTACACGGGAATCGGCGGGTTTGGTGTTAAAATAGGGTTGTCTTCGGTGCCACCGACTAAGCTGTCGTGCTGATGAATAAGGCGCATGGCAACGCGGATGTCATCTCGGCTTCCATTTTCGTAATGGCGTGTGGAATTGGGGTAAGCTTCGCCTGCTAGCTCGTTGATGAATTGTTGCGCCTGTTGGCGCTGTTCGCGTCTGTTCGACATAGCATTTTGGCCTTTTGAGTTTAGGTTTAAAAATGCTTGTCAGGAGTGAAGGAGAATACAATGTGCGAGGGTTAAGGTTTTAAACCCAGCTTTCAACTCGAGGGTAATAACAATTGTGTGATGAGCGTTATCGTTGCTTTAGCCTAGATGCTTGCGCCGCTGTCTGCGTTCGCTTTCTACGCTTAACCTATCCTAACTTTTTCATCACTCACTTTATTACACAAACGAGCAACAGTGTTGTAGGCACTGTGTGCATTGCATTTTCTTGTTCCCTTCGCAGGTATTAGCCTGATCAGGTTCTACGGATCCCACTTTCGCGGTCTCAGCTTACTGGATTACCAGTGAAGCACTCCGACAAGTAATTTATTTTATTCGCGCTTAAAACAAGGTCTGCTCACTAAAACTGAGCGTTTTTAAACGCAAGTTTGGAGCACGAATTTACTGTTCCTTTTTACTATATCTTCAATTTTACACATAATACAAGTACTACCAGCTAAGTTAAATGAAACGTCATCTAACCAGCTAACTGCTGACCCTCTTTATAAAGCTGAAGGGCTGTAGCTGTATCTTGTTGGCGCTCACTGATAGCAGAAAGCAACAGCAAGTCTTCTTTGCGCGATTTCATTTTTGTCGCTTTAAGCAAGGCTTTTTCAGCCAACACATCGTCGCCTGAGTTAAACGCAACTTGGCCTAGTGTTGAGTACAGTTCAACATTTTGGTCGTCTTGTTTAATCCAGCTTTCTAACAAACGTAATGACGGCGATGCATCAGGAATATTAAGCTGCGTGAACAGCGGGAACAAGGTGCTATTCGGGCCACGTTTTTGCCATTCAACCAACAGTTGCTGCGCGTCTGCATGCATGCCTTGGTCAAGTAACTGCTGAACATACGCAGCGCGATATGCATCGTCGTGAC
The DNA here is from genome assembly GCF_009811475.1 of Alteromonas sp. KUL150. NCBI lineage: Bacteria > Pseudomonadati > Pseudomonadota > Gammaproteobacteria > Alteromonadales > Alteromonadaceae > Alteromonas > Alteromonas sp. KUL150. Next base: position 102,294 of record NZ_BLIJ01000029.1, on the reverse strand, counting down.
GCAGTTTGCGCGGCAGCGTATCCCAATATGATTTAAGCTCAACAGCACCTTGCTTACTGGCAATTTCTGCAAATTTACCTTTGGCAATACGCTGGCTCCACGCTGTGTAATCGTCTTTAGGTAGCGCCTTGCGCCAGGCAGAAAGATTGTCTTGCAATACTTGCCACTTACCCAGCTTGGCAAGAATACGCGCTTTAAGCTGAACAACTTGCTTGTTCTCGCGCTCTTTTTCTTCAAGTTCATCAAGCTTTTCAAGGGCCGCGTCGTATTTCTCTTCGGCCATATCGACACGGGCGTGCATGACTGTAGCGGCTACTCTTGCGTTGGGGAAATCAGAGGCCTGTACTAAGAAATAACGGGCCTTAGACAGGTCATTATTAGCAAGAGCAATTTGAGCTGATGCTAAATAGTTAACGCCTTCAAAATCTCCGTTTGTAGTTTTGCTTAACGACTTTTGAGCGCTGTCGAAATCACCAGACGCCATAGCGTGAAGGCCATCATAAAAAGCGCGTTTGCGCTTGCGCTCACCCAGTGTACCAAACCACTTGTGAGAGCCCGTTATCAGGCTTAACGCCCACACAATAAGTTTCGATAGTACATACCAAGCGATAACGGCACCAATCACCAAAATACAAAAGCTGATTACCGTCATTTCAATGGCAGTACTGCCAAGAGAAATAAGCACGTAACCTTTATCGCCAAGTAGCATTGGTCCAACAATGAGTGCAACAACGAATGCGGCTAATACCGCAAGGGCAATAGCTAACCATTTCATAGTGCGCTTGCTCCTTGTCCAAATACCTGTTTAACACGGCTATCTAGCAAACGCTCTAAAGGCTTTTGCGAGGCCAGCTCAGTAGGAATAGGACGGGAAATGTCAGTGGCAATAAGATTTTGTAGCGCTTCTACAAAGCCGGTCACTTGGCTTTTTTCTGTATCGTATTTTTCGATAATTAGCGTTTGGGCATATTGCAGTGATTGATTATATAAGCCTGCATCGCCTTGAAGCGCGGCAGTTTGTGCGTGCATGAGCTGCAGTCGAAGCTGCTCTTTCGCTAAAAATTGCGCTTCTAAAGAAAGTACTGGCTCAATAGGGCCCTCAATGGTTTTAACGGTTAAGAAATCATTAACCAAAGAGCGCCATACTTTAGCAAGGTTGTCTTGCCAATCGTCAGCAGATTCCGACAAGGTGGTGTCTTCGGCGCTCGCGTCCTCTGGTTTTTCAAAGGTATCAAGGGGAAGCTTGTCAATTTGTGCCATCATGCCGGTAAGCGCAAGGGCGACCGAACTCTGAGAGACAGGGTTAAGCTGCTGCAGTGTTTGAATGTCTTCCGCTAGGCTTGCGCGAACAGGCAGTACCGAAGGGTCTGCTAAAGACTTTAAGCGCTTATCTGCATTAACAAGAAGTAAAATGGCGGTGCGTACGTCGTTTTCCAGCCACAGCTTTCTGCCTGCCATACGCACTAAATAGTCGGCTTCGGCTATTAACCAGTCTGCGGGGCGGCGACCTTCCATATTGTTAAGTTGCTGCAGTGTAGACTCAGCTTGCAGAGAGAGTTGTTCGTTCTGCGTTTTCAGTTCGTCCACAGTGCTTTGTAAGGTTTGGTTTGTTCGCGCTACGTCTTGTAGCGTCGCTAAAATGTCTGCGCGCTCACGTTCAATGGCGTTCAATTTAGTCGCGTTACTTTGCTGGGTAGTGGCAGAGTCAGCGCTTGCCGATTGCTGCTGCATATAATACCAATAACCAGCGCCAGCCATGCCCAACACAATTAAAAATAGGATGATTACAACGAACCATAATAGGCCATTGCCTGATGATTTCTTTTGCTTAGCGCCAGACTTTGTCGATTCGCTCTGTGTGGCAGAAGACTCAATTACTTCTTTTTCAGCATCCACGTTTACGCGTTCCTCTACTTGTGGGCTATTTTCGTTATTATTGGCCATTTAATACTCCCAGTTATCCTTTACCCAGGCGATGAGCGCCTGATCGGTGGCTCGCTGACAAACGCCAACCTTTTTAATACCTTTAACAGTCAGGGTGTTGGCAATACGACTACTTACTGTTAACCATGGAAAGTCGAATAATGCGTCACCATAGTGTGCTATCAGCTGTAGTGCCATTGCTTCGCTTGTAGCGATAATGCCGCTAACGTCGCTCATTTTCCACCGTTTTGTGTAAATTGGACGGCTAAGTAGCTCTCTCTTATAAACGTTAAAGCAATTTACTAGAATTCCTCGTTCGTTTAATCCGTCGGCAATTGCACTTCGCCCACCTTCGCCTTTAATAATAACGACCTGTTGACAGTTTGCCTCATTGAGTTGATGCATTGCCAATATACCTTCCGATGTATGAACGTCAGGCGTAACAATTTTATCTAGCGGAAATACGTCTAGCTCAGATTGTAGTTTACGCAATGTCGCATCGCCCACTGCCACAATGAGCGGTGGGTTATCAAACGCTTTATTAAGGCCTGTTACTGCAGATTTAACTGCGTATACGCTGGTCACTACTACCACATTAACGGGGTTATTCCGCAGAAATTCAGCGGCAGCGCTACTTTCTGAAGAAACCGGCGTAATATCTGAGGTGGCTATGCCCACGGCATCTAAGCCAGCTTTTTCAAAAGCTATCGCACTGGCTTTTAATTTCGGTAAGGGGCGAGTAAACAGTAGCATGTAAACGAAGCTTCATCCTTTTTGGTTTTCGCCATACCGCGCGAAATAAAACAGCGCATGGGCAAATTAAACATAGCTTCCCAATGTGAGTAAAAAGCGCTTTAGTTGTAAAGCGCCTTAAGAATTTCTCCTGCACCTTGTTCTAGAAGGGCTTCAGCAACTTCAACACCTATGTCCTTGGCGTTTTTTCTAGACGCTGTCGCTGAGGCAAAAAGAAGCTCAGTGCCGTCTGGTTTACCTACCATGCCGGTTAGCGTTAGCACGTCACCATCAAGTGTAGCAAAGCTACCAATCGGTACTTGACATCCGCCTTCTAGTCGCTCGTTCATGGCGCGTTCTGCCGTAACTCGGGTATTAGTGTCGACGTGGTTTAAGGCTTGAAGTAAAGCGATTAGCTCTTCGTCATCGTTGCGGCATTCGATCCCTACTGCACCTTGCCCCACTGCGGGTAATGAAATATCCGCCGGTAACGGCATGCGAATTCGAGATTCCATTTCAAGGCGTATAAGACCAGCTGAGGCCAATATGATGGCGTCATACTCACCAGCATCCAGTTTTGCTAAACGAGTATTTACATTGCCGCGCAGGTCTTTAATGACAAGGTCAGGACGGTGTTTGCGAATTTGACACTGTCTGCGAAGGCTTGATGTGCCAACCACCGCACCTTGGGGCAGGGCGTCTAGACTGTCGTGATGATTGGATACGAAGGCATCGAACGGGTTTTCACGCTCGCATATGGCATGCAAACCAAATCCATCTGGAAACGCTACAGGTACATCTTTCATTGAATGCACGGCAATATCAGCGCGACCTTCAAGCATGGCAATTTCAAGCTCTTTTATAAACAAGCCTTTACCGCCAATTTTTGCCAAAGGCGTATCTAATATTTTGTCGCCCTGCGTACTCATGGGAACAAGCTCAACAGTCATTGAGGGATAATGCTCCAACAATTTAGCCTTCACATACTCTGCTTGCCAAAGTGCTAGCGCACTTTTTCTAGTAGCAATTCGAACGGTGCGGGTGGTGTTGAGGTGACTCATGATTATTCCAAACTAGTAAAAAAGATGAACTAAAGCGACGTATCACTGAACGTCATACGAGATACTCGTAGTATACGCATTTTCTGAATTAATGTTTGAAAATAGCAGTAGTTTTCTTCTTTGTTATTAGTAAGTAAACAGTCTATGCTAGGAACTGTCACGAAGTATTTGAGCAATTATGGAGAGCATTCTTTTATGGATAATGCATCGCTGAGGCAGCTTCTTAAAGGCGCCCAGCAAGATCAAGCAGAAAGGAAACGCAGAAGAGCAACCTTATACTTCATTTCCTATGTAGGCGGCACAATTATGGCCTTCATGGCGTGGCTCAACGTGGGTACGGATAACCCACTTTTAGTGGGCATGCTAGCGGGGTCTGCTGCGTTTGTGTACGCGAATGTCATGCTTTCTCACATATTTCCGCGCGCAGATATCTTTTACTACATTGCCGGGCTTGTGGTGATGTTTACGATAAACGGCTTAATTTACACGGGCGGGCTTAATAATACGGGCCTCTATTTTATCTTCCCTTTGCTTTTCGTTCAGATTGTCGTGGTGCAATTTAAACCTGCCTTGGCCTACGTAGCGATTACGGTGGGGATAGCCATTTTCATGCTTTATAACCAAAACCATATTCTGGCAGTCTATCCCGACGAGCATGTTTCACGCTTTCTGATTGCAACATTCTGTTTCATTTGCGTGGCATTTATAGGCGAAAATTTTTGGCATCAAAGCCGTAAAGAAATGCTACGTGAGAATTTTGAAAGAATGCGTCAGGCGAACACCGATCCGCTAACAAAATTACCCAACAGGCGTTTTCTTGAAGCAGTGTTTTTTGAAAAGGCGATGCAAGACCCAGCAGCATACTTTCCGTTGAGCGCTGTAGTGGTTGATATCGATTACTTTAAAAAGATTAATGACACCTACGGTCACGATATAGGCGACGAGGTGTTGATTCACCTTGCCAGCTTGATGAAAGAAACCGTTAGAGCGACCGACGTTGTTGCAAGAACAGGCGGCGAAGAGTTTTTAGTGCTCTTTCCCCATGCATCACTTAGTCAAGCCGTAAAGTTAGCTGAAAAAATGAGAAAAGCGATTGAGGCCAACCCCTTTGTAGAGGGTGACATCAATCACCCTATTACAGCAAGCTTTGGTGTAGCGACCGCACTCACTGACACCAGCTTGCATGCATGCTTAAAGCAGGCAGACGACAACCTCTACAAAGCTAAAAACGGAGGTAGAAACCGTGTTGTCGAGTAGCCCTATTTCAAACGGGTTTGAAGCCACGCGCTAATATCGTTAAGTTCTTGCATGCACACATTGTGTTGCATGGTATAGGTTTGCCACGTGGCATTAAATCCGCATTCGCTTAGCGTTTTAAACGCTGCATTTCCCATGAACACAGGCACTACTTCATCTTGTTCGCCGTGAGCCATCATAATCGGTGTGTCGCGATTGATATCTTTTGCTTCATTACTTAACAATGACGGCTCACACATATAAGTAGAGAGCGCAAGTACACCGGCAAGTTTGTGTGCAAACCTAGGCGCCAAATGAAGCGCGATAACTCCCCCTTGTGAAAACCCAGCAAGTATGATGCGTTCTGATGGTATGCCGCTTTCAATCTGCGCTTTTATGAGCTGTTCAACTTGCTCTGCTGATGCTTTAACACCTTCTAAATCTGCGCGGCTTTCGAAGTCTAATGACTTAATATCGTACCAAGCTCGCATACGCATACCGTTGTTAATAGTGATAGGGCGTTCTGGGGCATGGGGAAAAAGAAACTTAACGGACAAAGATTCGGGAAGTTTAAGTTCTGGCACGATAGGAGCAAAACCGTGACCTGAATCGCCAAGGCCATGAAGCCAGATAACACAGGCATCGGGCGCAGCAGATGGATTAATCTCAACGCACGGCAGAAGTTGCTGAGTCATTCTTTATTTCCTAGTTAAGTTTGTTGCTTTATCACCAATGGTTTTCCTTTCTCACAGGCAATCTCTATGTTTCTACGAATGGTGGCGGCAGAGTTATGATTCTGACCCAACCATGTAAAAACTTATTATTTTTAGTTATTTTGCTACTACCGTACTTCGATTTAAACGAAGGTATACATCTTCCATTGATGGATAAACTGAATAATCAGAGTTACGGCGCAATGGCTTAATATGCTATCATTGCCACCTGAAATCACCACATTTTGATAAATTTTAATATCCTATGGCTTCACTACTTGGCAACTTATTCATTCTTGCAGCTCCGTCTGGAGCAGGAAAATCAAGCCTTATAAAGGCACTAATGGAAAAGTACGAAGGCAATGAAAGCGCGCCTATGCAGGTGTCTGTGTCTCATACCACGCGTCAACCTCGTCCAGGTGAAGTTGATGGCGTCCACTATCACTTTGTCAGTCGTGAGCAGTTTGAAGCGCTTATTGAGCAAGGCGTATTCTTCGAGTATGCGGAAGTCTTCGGTAACTACTACGGCACATCTCGCGTGACTATCGAGCAGACGTTGCACCGCGGAATAGATGTGTTTCTAGATATCGATTGGCAGGGCGCACGCCAAGTTAAAGCACTTATGCCAGATACTTGCGGGATATTTATCTTACCTCCATCATTAGAGGTGCTAGAGCAGCGTTTAAATAGTCGCGGGCAAGATTCTGAAGAGGTCATCGCGGGCCGTATGGCACAAGCGGTGGCTGAAATGTCGCATTTTAACGAGTTCGATAGTGTAATTATTAACGACGATTTTGCTACCGCGTTAAATGACTTAGAGTCTATCGTTACAGCACGACGCCTTCGCACAATGAAACAGCAAATGCGACATCAAGTGCTATTAGACGAACTACTGGGTAACGCGTAGGTTTACCATATCGTGTATGGCGTTTGCTTGAAGGCCTTAAGATCAGCAATACGCCGCCTAGATCTGACTGCTTCAATTTCAAACAAAACACTAGGATCGCGCAGTGTGTTTGTGTATACTACGCGGCCGTTTTTTGAATAAATTGCTCAACCTAATTTCCGGAGAAATACATGGCTCGCGTAACTGTAGAAGATGCCGTAGATAAAATTGGTAACCGCTTTGACCTAGTGCTTGTTGCTGCACGCCGTGCACGTCAAATTGCCACTGGAGGAAAAGATCCTATGGTTGACGTTCAAAACGATAAGCCAACTGTGACAGCACTTCGCGAAATTGAAGAAGGTTTAGTGACTGCTGCTACGCTAGAACAAGCGGATCTTCAAGCTCAAGAACAGCAAGAACACGCTGAGTTTGCCTCTGTTGCGAACATTTTATCTGATCAGTAAAACTTACTTTCAACGGTTTTAGCTGTAATTTGGCGCCAGTGCTTTGAAAAAAGCACTGGCGCTTTGCTTTTGGTGTATTGGCTTATTGCACAATAAAACGTATTCTTAGTGTTATAACGTTTTGTAAAAGTGATTAGGGTAACGCTTCGCTGTGTATTTGTTTGAAGGTTTAAAGCAGAAAGTTTTAGAGTACTTGCCGGCCGAGCGCGTGCAGCTGGTTCAGGATTCTTTTGTGCTTGCGCAAGAAGCGCACGATGGACAAATGCGCTCAAGTGGCGACCCTTATATTACACACCCTGTTGCTGTTGCTGGTATTCTGGCGGATATGCACCTTGATCATGAAACGATCATGGCGGCGCTGCTTCATGATGTTATCGAAGACACCCATTACAGCAAAGAAGACTTGGCTGAAGCCTTTGGTGATACCGTTGCAGAACTGGTTGAGGGCGTAAGTAAGCTAGATAAGCTAGCGTTTAGTACCAAACAAGAAGCGCAAGCCGAAAACTTTCGTAAAATGATGATGGCCATGGTGCAAGACATCAGGGTTATTCTCATCAAACTTGCTGACCGCACGCACAATATGCGCACTCTGGGTTCGCTGCGTCCAGATAAGCGTAGACGTATCGCTCTTGAAACCTTAGAGATTTACGCGCCGATAGCCCATCGATTGGGTATACACGATATTAAAAACGAGCTAGAAGACCTGGGTTTCCAAGCCATGTATCCGATGCGCCATCGCGCCCTAAAATCGGCAGTTCGACAAGCGCGTGGTAATCGCAAAGAAATCATCGAAAATATCCGTGAAGAGCTTAATACCCGCTTAGACGCCTACGAAATCGACTCGAACGTGCTAGGGCGTGAGAAGCACCTGTATTCCATTTACCGCAAGATGAAAAACAAAGAACTGATGTTCAACGAGGTAATGGATATTTACGCATTTCGCATAGTGGTGGATTCGGTAGATAACTGTTATCGCGCACTCGGTGCTATGCATGGGCTTTATAAACCCATTGAAAATCGTTTCAAAGATTACATTGCGATCCCCCGAACTAACGGTTATCAGTCGCTACATACATCATTGATTGGACCCCACGGAATTCCTGTTGAAATTCAAATTCGAACACAGGAAATGGACCAAATGGCTGACAAAGGGGTAGCCGCACATTGGCTTTATAAAGAGCCAGGCGACAATGGCACTACTGCGCAGCTTCGCGCACGCAAGTGGATGCAAAGTTTGCTTGAACTTCAGCAATCGGCCAGTTCGTCTTTTGAATTCATCGAATCGGTGAAAACCGACCTTTTCCCCGATGAAATTTATGTTTTCACACCAGACGGCCGTATTATTGAATTACCAACTGGTGCAACTGCCGTCGATTTTGCCTATGCAGTTCACTCTGATGTTGGTAATACCTGTGTAGGTGTACGTGTAGAACGCAGAAACTTTAGCTTGAGCAAGCCGCTAGAGAACGGTCAAACCGTTGAAATCATTACTTCCCCTAAAGCAAAACCGAATGCGAACTGGCTTAACTTTGTAGTAAGTGCTCGTGCGCGTACGCGTATTCGTCAGTATCTGCGTAAACAGCATTCTCAAGAAGCGGTCAACATGGGGAACCGCCTTCTTCGCCATGCGTTAGGAAGCGTTAAGCTAGATGATATTCCGAACGAAGATATCGAACGGGTTGTTGCAGAGACTAAACACGACAGTTTTGATGATTTACTTGTTGATATAGGGCTTGGCAACGAATTGAGCGCTATTGTCGCTCGTCGTTTACTTGGCGAGAGCACAACTGATTTATCAGATAAGAAAGGCAATGTTGCTATTAGGGGTACCGAAGGCCTGCTTGTTCATTATTCTCGTTGTTGCCATCCTATTCCAGACGATGAAATTGTAGCGGTTTTAAGCCCAGGTCGCGGTATGACTATTCACCAAATTGGGTGTAATAATATTCGCAAACTAACACGTGAAGAGCCTCAGCGCGTACTGCCCATGCAGTGGGACGATAATCCACAAGGTGAATTTAAGGCGTCGCTTCGCATTGAATTGTTTAACCATCAAGGGACACTGGCAACATTAACGAACACCATTTCAGGGTGCGATTCCAATATCATTGGCCTGCAAACTGAAGAAAAAGAGAGTAACATCTACTTTATCGACCTTGAACTTACCACTCACAATCGTGTTCACTTGGCGCGCGTGATGAAGAAAATACGCACCATGCCGGAAGTTCAGAAAGTGTCTCGTCATAGTCAATCTCGACACTAATTACTACACTATTTAGGAACTACTATGTCTAAGTCTATTATTCAGACCGATAAGGCACCTGCTGCTATTGGTACTTACAGCCAAGCGGTAAAAGCGGGTACTACTGTTTACCTTTCAGGCCAAATCCCGCTGGTTGCTGAAACCATGGAAATGGTATCCGATGATTTTGAAGCGCAAGCTGTTCAAGTTTTTGAAAATATCAAAGCGGTGTGTGACGCGGCGGGCGGCACAACGAACGATTTGGTGAAAGTGAACATCTTCCTTATCGACCTTGGTCATTTTGCAACGGTTAATGAGATCATGAGCCGTTACTTCACGAAACCTTACCCAGCGCGTGCTGCCGTTCAAGTTTCAGCGCTGCCTAAAGGTGCGCAAATTGAAATTGACGGTGTAATGGAATTACCGGAGTAAGCCATGTCACCTGAGCGTTACCAGCGCATGAGACAGGTGCTGGAAAGAAGGCAAACCGATCTTACGGTTTGCCTTGAAAATGTGCACAAGCCGCATAACGTTTCGGCGGTAGTAAGAACGTGTGATGCGGTAGGCATTCATCGCGTTCATACCGTTTGGGAAAAGAAATACCAGTTTCGTCGCGGTACGGCTATGGGGAGCCAGCAGTGGGTGCGCCAAACCAACCACGACAATATCAACGATGCGATGGCTGAACTAAAAGGCCAAGGCATGCAGGTGTTGGTCACTCATTTATCTGAGACTGCGGTAGATTTTCGTGATATCGACTATACCAAGCCTACAGCAATCTTGTTTGGTCAAGAGAAGTATGGCGCAACGGATGAAGCAAAGGCTATGGCCGACCATGACATTGTTATACCTATGATGGGCATGGTGCAGTCGTTGAACGTATCGGTGGCAGCCGCTCTCGTACTTTACGAGGCTCAGCGCCAGCGCACTATTGCCGGTATGTATAGCACCCAGCAGTTGCCGGAAGAAGAATGTCAGGCATTGGCTTTTCAAAACGGCTATCCCCGTTTATACAAACTATGTCAGAGAAAGGGTTTGCCTTTGCCTCCTATCAATTCATTGGGCGAAGTTGATGCCGATGAAAACTGGTGGAAAGAGATGCAAATCACCCAGGCAGAAGCAAACGCACTAGAAGTTGACTAAGTCACTGGTTTTGCTTTTACTTTTGCTCTCACTTGTATAGGGGCCAGCCTAACAAACTGGCCTAAAGCGTACTCGCCAACCCCTCAACAATCCTTTACACTTCCTATCCAATAACACGTTGAATAACATTTGCTTGAGCTTTAAAGCGTTTAAGCAAGCAATGTTTAAAAGAAGGATGTCGCTTGATGCAAGCACTGGCCACTACACCCATAACTGCGCTTAAAGGCGTAGGCGCAAAGGTGGCAGAAAAGCTCAACAAAATTGGCTTGTTTACCCTTCAAGATATCTTGTTTCATCTGCCACATCGCTACGAAGATAGAACTCGTATATACAGTGTGGCCGAATGTCGCCCCTTTACTCACGTTAGCGTGCAGGGCGAGGTAATGAGCGCCGATATCCAGTATGGTAAAAAGCGCATGTTAGTGGTTAAGCTAAGCGACGGCACGGGCACTATTACGCTGCGTTTTTTTCACTTCGGTGCTGTACAGCGGTCGATGATGACACCAGGTAACACAGTGCGCTGCTTTGGTGAAGTGCGCACCGGGAAATGGGGCATTGAAATGATGCACCCAGAATTTAAATTGGTTGATGAGGATGCTCCACCTACCGAAGAGTCGCTTACGCCGGTTTACCCCACTACCGACGGGGTTAAGCAGTTAACCCTTCGCAATTTAACCGACCAAGCGTTAGCGCTGTTAGATAAAGGCGCACTTGCAGATTTATTACCTGAAGGCATTTATGACGAGCAGATAAGCCTCAACGAAGCTCTGCATTTAGTGCATCGTCCGCCACCTGATGTAGACGTACATGAGATGGAAGAGGGGCTTCACCCTGCTCAGTATCGGTTGATATTAGAAGAGCTACTGTCGCATCACTTGAGCGTGCTTAAAGTGCGTAAGCTGTCTGACGCTCAGCCCGGTATTCCCATTCAAGTGAATCAGCCACTGATAGATAAAATGCTAGCGCAGCTGCCATTTTCACCCACAGGGGCTCAGGCTCGCGTAGTACAAGACATTCAAAAAGATATGCAGCATGCGCGACCCATGATGCGCTTGGTTCAAGGAGACGTTGGCTCAGGTAAAACCTTGGTTGCCGCACTGGCAGCACTATCAGCCATTGGGGCAGGATATCAGGTAGCGTTAATGGCACCTACAGAGCTGTTGGCAGAGCAGCACGCGAATAACTTTCGCGGATGGCTAGAGCCTTTGGGAATAGAGGTAGGTTGGCTTGCTGGAAAGCTTAAAGGAAAAGCGCGCAATGAAGTAATGGCGCGCTTAGAAGCTGGCGATATTCAAATGTTGGTGGGCACTCATGCAATCTTCCAAGAAAGTGTTAACTATCAACAGCTTGCGTTGGTTATTGTGGATGAACAGCACCGCTTTGGGGTACATCAGCGTTTGGCCCTTCGCGATAAGGGCGAACAGCAGGGCCGCTATCCTCATCAGTTGATCATGACCGCCACGCCTATCCCAAGAACGTTAGCGATGACGGCCTATGCTGATTTAGACACGTCGATTATTGATGAACTCCCCCCCGGGAGAACGCCAGTACAAACAGTCGTGTTACCCGATACACGCCGAGCTGACGTTATAGAGCGGGTGCGACAGGCATGTAAAGATAATGGCCGACAAGCCTATTGGGTATGTACGCTTATTGATGAATCTGAAGTGTTAGAGTGTCAGGCCGCAGAAGATGCCGCAGTTACATTGCGCACCGCGCTACCTGACTTGCAGGTAGGATTAGTACACGGGCGACTAAAACCTGCGGAAAAGGCCCAAGTTATGGCTGACTTTAAAGATGGCAAACTCGACTTACTGGTAGCCACTACGGTTATTGAAGTGGGCGTGGATGTGCCAAACGCCAGTATCATGATCATTGAAAACCCAGAGCGTTTAGGGTTGGCGCAGCTTCATCAGCTAAGAGGCAGGGTGGGGCGAGGTGCGGTAGAAAGTCAGTGCGTACTTATGTATCAAAGCCCATTATCTAAAACGGCGACTCAGCGTCTGGGCGTGTTGCGTGAGTCGAATGATGGGTTTTATATTGCACAGCGAGATTTAGAAATTAGAGGCCCAGGTGAATTTATGGGCACCAAACAAACCGGAATGGCAGAGCTAAAAATAGCGGATTTAGTGCGCGACGCTGCACTTATTCCAAAAGTTCAAGAAATTGCGTATACGCTATGGGACAAATACCCCTCTCACGCTCAAGCCATTATAAATAGATGGATAGGGCACAAGGAGCAGTACGGCCATGCTTAATAGTGTGCCTTTAGTTCTTGCTGAAAATAGCAGTAGTGATGATACTGCGCTAGTGAATGCGGTAACTGAAAAGTGGAATTTCCCTGTTATCACTCATAGTGAAAAAGATAATGAAGGGTTCTACCTTCAGGTCAGAAATGGTGTGCTTGGTCTTGCTGACGCGAGTGATAAAAAGGTATTGCCAGTAGAAGTAGACTTTGCGTCACCAGCCAGTTTATACCGAAAGCAGCATGGCGGTGGCCGTAAAGAGCCTATTGTTAAAGCCATTGGCCTTAAAGGGAATGAAAAGTGGCATGTTGTAGATGCTACGCCTGGGTTAGGACGGGACGCTTTTGTACTTGTGAGTGTGGGCTGCAAAGTGACAATGATAGAACGTTCACCTATTGTAGCGGCGCTGCTTGAAGACGGCATCCGCAGGTTAGCGCTTAGTTTTCCAGAACTTGCTTCACAAATGACCTTACGGCATGGAAATAGTGCTGAGGTAATGCAATACTTCAGTGGTGAGAGTGTGAACGCTATTTATTTAGACCCCATGTTCCCACACAAAAAGAAGTCAGCCTTGGTGAAAAAGGAAATGCGGCTGTTTCAGCAACTGCTTGGTCATGATCCAGACGCAGATGCGCTGTTACCGCCAGCACTAGAGCTAGCCACGCACCGGGTAGTGGTTAAACGCCCAAACAGTGCAGACGTGCTGGCAGGAATGAAAGCATCAATGGCTATTGAAAGCAAAAAACACAGATTTGATGTGTATTTGTGTCAAAAAAATCTAGGAGAGTAGCATGATACAAGTTGGGGGCACTTTGCCTGAAGTAGATTTTAGCCTTTTAGAAAATGGCGAAATAACCAACCCAGGAACGAATGAGTTGTTTTCGGAAAAACGCGTTGTACTGTTTGCAGTGCCAGGAGCATTTACGCCAACCTGTTCACAAGCACACTTGCCGGGCTATGTAGCGCTTGCTGATAAAATCAAAGCGAAAGGCATTGATACTATTATCTGCTTAAGCGTGAACGATGCATTTGTGATGGATGCATGGGGTAAAGCGAACAATGCGGACGAAATTGTAATGCTCGCTGATGGTAACGGTTTCTTCACTAAACAAATTGGTTTGGATATGGGCACTGGAAATTTCGGTGGCTTACGTTCGCTACGTTATTCAATGCTAGTAGAAGATGGCGAAGTGAAAAAGCTGAATGTGGAAGACCCAGGTAGGTTTGACGTAAGCGACGCACAAACCATGCTAGATAGCCTGTAAGCACGCTTTAAAGCATAAACGTCAAGATAAGCCCGCAACCTAGGTTGCGGGTTTTTTTCGTTTAAGCGTTCGTGAATATTCATTAATTTACATATCCGTATACTTAGCATTGAAATTCATTAAAATGTCATCAGAGTATGATCTCCCACTTAACGAATAGCGTTAAATATCAACATGTTCAGCTAACATTAATCTGCTTTAGATTATGGTTAAGAGGGTTTCAGGCGCATGTCATTTAGGCGAGGACGCCAAGCTACATAGCGTGTGGACTCGTTCACTTACCTTTACTTGCTTAATGATAATAAGTATCATTTGCGCGAAAAGACAAACGTTTTAGGAATAATTATGACAACAACACTGAAAAAAATGGGTGCTTTGGTTCTGGCATCAGCGGTGACATTCTCAATGCTATCGTCTCAAGCATTTGCGAACGGTGCGATTGGCGATCACGTGAACAATCTTCACGCACACATTGGTGAATATACGGAAGAGGTGCATTGGCTAGAAGAGAAGTTTGGCGGTGTTGTTGATGCGTATGAAGCAAAAGACAAGTCTGTTAAGTCAGACGCGCTCATCGAATATTGGGAAGAGGTGGACTTCCACTCAGCTATCGAAACCCAATACGTGCCTATCTATGCTTCAATTTGGCAAGGTATTTATGGTGTAAAGGTAGCTATTGATGAAGGTAAGCCAGTTTCTGACGTGCGCGTAGAGCAAGAGAAGCTAAATCATGCCTTGTGGCAGGCGCTAGGCGCAGTTAAACTTGCAGCCCAGTATCAAAAGAAAGGGTTAGTGAACAAGGTTCAAACCACTGAAAAAGAACCGACCACTGGCCCTGAAGTAATCGATGATATTAAAACACGTCTTGATCGCGTGGTTGCGAAGTATGCAGAACAACTGCACGAGGTCGCAACAACACTTGTTCACGATACTTATCTTCAGCGCTTTGAAGGCGTGGAAGGTGACTTGATTGCAAAAGACGCAGCATTGGTTGAAGACCTTGAAAAAGACTTTAACGTTACGCTTCCTCAGGCTATCTCGAAAGACAAAGGCGTAGATGCTGTGCGTAAAGTAGTCGAGTCTATGCAGGTCAAGCTTGATCGCGCCCGAGCGCTGTTAGTCGAAGTAGAGCAAAGTCGCAAAGACGTATTTTAAGGAAGGTGTATGCAACGTAGAACATTCTTACAAGGCTTAGCTGCAGCGGGTGCTTTATCAGGCTTGCCCTTTGGCCTTGCTCAGGCAATGACGCAAACAGGTAGCGTGTCTGTTGAATCATTACCAAAATTAGAAGGCAAGCTTACCTTATATTTAGGTCGCGGCGAGGGCGGTCTATACGAGAATGTTCTAAAAGCTATTGAAAAACGCAACCCAAAACTTAACTTAAAGGTAAGAAGAGGCGGATCGGCAGCACTTGCAAATACCATTGTTGCTGAGACGAAAGCGGGCGTAAAGCGCGCTGACCTTTTCTGGGCAGTGGATACCGGTTCAATTGGTGTAGTCACCGATGCTGGCGCTGCCAAACCTTTGCCAAACGACTTGCGTTCGCAGCTTCGCGAAGATTTTCAGTATCCTAGCTGGTCACCGGTAACAGGTCGTGTGCGCACACTGCCTTATAACACAGAGCGTGTTAAGCCCGAGCAAATTCCAGAAAGCGTAATGGTGCTGGCCGATAGCGATTTGAAAGTGGGTTGGGCACCGGCTTATTCGTCGTTCCAGTCATTTGTAACAGCAATGCGTATTTTAGAAGGCGACAAGGCCACTAAAGCCTGGCTGAAAGGAATTAACAAGCACGCCAAAAAATATGCCGGCGAGCTTGGCGTGGTGATGGGCGTAGAACGTGGAGAAGTGGACATTGGTTTTGCCAACCACTACTACACGCTTCGTCTTAAGTCGGGTAAACCCAACGCCAATGTAGCCCTCGCTTACAGTAAGGGTGATGCGGGCTGTTTGGTTAACGCTTCTGGTATTGTCGCGTTAAGTGAAGGTGACTTACCGGTTAACTTTATTCGCTATTTGCTGTCACAAGAAGTGCAGTCGTATCTTGCTCGTGAAGCTTACGAAATACCTTTAGTCCAAGGCGTTGAACAGCCACAGGGCTTAGCAAGTTTGAGCACGCTCTCTCCGCCAGAAATGGACCTTCGCAAACTGGCTGATTTACGCCCCACCCTTAATCTTATGAGGGAAGTCGGCGTACTGTGACAAACTGGCCAAAGTCGTATCCACTGGCACTACTTATCGCGCTGATGGCTTTATTGCCCGTCGGCGTTTTGTTTTCTTTAGCTCAAGATAGTGCGCAGCTTTTCGATACTCATAATCTAAGGGTTTTAGGCAACACTGTTTCGCTGGTGGTACTTACCATAATTGGGTCTGTGCTTATTGGTGTCCCTCTAGCCTTTCTCACGGCCTATGTGCAAATGCCGTTTAAGCGTTTCTGGCTTATTCTACTCGCAGCCCCTCTAGCTCTACCTAGCTATATTGGCGCGTTTGCGATGTACTTTTCTTTTGGTCGGGGCGGAGAAATAGAAAACATTTTAGGTATTTCAACGCCGCCCATTAGCGGTTTGTGGGGCTCTGCATTAGTAATGAGTCTGTACACGTATCCTTTCGTGATGATGACAACCCGTTCCAGCCTTTTGAGTTTAGATGCTAGTTTAGTTAATGCTGCCCGCACGTTAGGTTTATCCCTAGGCGCTAGCCTTTGGCGCGTTGTGTTGCCGCGTGTCGTTAATAGTGTTGCGGCGGGCGCTTTACTTGCTGCGCTTTATGCGTTGTCTGACTTTGGTACACCAGCCATAATGGGCTTCGACACGTTCACCCGCGTAATTTTTGTTGAATACAATGCGTTCGGATTGAGCCAGGCGGCCATGCTAAGCCTGCAGCTTATGGTTATTGTTGGGCTAATTCTATTTATAGAGAGCCGTGTAAGCGGCGCTCAAGAACGCCCAGGCAGGCATTTATCGTTATTTCCAGCTCGCTGGCAGCGCAACCTGATGCTGCTATCCACCATGCCGGTGGTATTTATGGCTATTGTACTTCCACTTGCTATTTTCACGCTGTGGTTAGTGCGAGAAGGTACAGGTGGTTTTGAATTTAGCTATGCGTGGAATTCTGCCCATGCGTCATTTTTAGCCGCCATTGTTGCCGTCTTACTCGCTATTCCCGTCGCTCATGCTGCGATTGCCGGTAAAGCGGGGCGACTTATGGAGCGTATCACCTATTTTGGCTTTGGTGTTCCCGGTATTGTTATGGGAACAGCCTTGGTTTACGTTGGTCTTAAATATCTGCCAGCCCTTTATCAAACGCTAAGTTTGCTGGTGATGGCTTACGTGCTGCGCTTTATACCCCTTGCTGTTGGTAGCGTAAGAAGCACTGCCGAAAATATTGATTCAGGGCTAGTGAAAGCCGCCCGTGTACTCGGTGCCAGCCCACGGGAAGCGTTTATTCGCGTTACGCTACCGCTAACCCTACGTGGTATGATTGCAGGCGCTGCGTTAGTATTTCTAGAAGCCATGCGTGAGTTGCCGGCCACGCTAATGCTGGGACCTACCGGGTTTGAAACATTAGCCACATACATGTGGCGGGTTTATGAGGCAGGCTACTTTGGTCGTGCCGCTGTGCCGGGGTTATTATTAGTTTTATTATCAGGTGTGGGATTAATACTCATGCTATCGGGCGAAAGAAAAGCCCAATTTACCGTTACTGAGGATGATCGTTCGTAATGCTAAGTGTTAGTAATTTGTCAGTGAATTATGGGTCTACCCGCGTTGTCGACAAGTTAAATCTTGAGCTTGGTCAAGACGAAATCCTCATGCTAGTGGGGCCAACCGGCTGCGGTAAAACTACTATTTTGCAAGCACTTGCAGGGCTTATCCCCATCTCCGAGGGTTCCATGAGCTTGGGTAAATGGCAAAGCACGTCTAGCAAGCATGTTCCGCCTGAAAAACGTAACGTGGGTATGGTGTTTCAAGATTTTGCGCTTTTTCCACACCTTACCGTGCAGCAGAATGTGTGCTTTCGTTTAAAAGATACGAAGCTGGCTGATCACTGGTTAGAACTTTTAGGGCTGGATAACTTTCGAGATGCCAAACCCGCGCGTTTATCTGGCGGACAAAAACAACGGGTAGCATTAGCAAGAACGTTGGCCCACGAGCCGGCTTATGTATTGCTTGATGAGCCGCTTTCAAACTTAGATGCCGCGCTTAAAGATAGTTTGCGTTGGGAAATTCGCGATGCGCTTAAAAAAGCAGGTGTGCCCGCTATTTGGGTCACCCATGACCAAGAAGAAGCGCTTAGCGTTGGCGACAGAGTGGGAATTTTAAATAGAGGCGTGCTAGAGCAATTAGATACGCCAGAAGCCTGTTACTCTTCGCCAGCTAGCCGTTTTGTAGCGCGCTTTATGGGAGAGGCAAGTTTCTTAAGTGCAACTTTCGACAACAGCGAAGCAAATACTGATAAAACGGTTGTTACAGAAATTGGCAAGGTGCCAGGCACGCCGCTTCAAGGTGCCAACGGTAATGTTGATTTGCTGGTTCGCCCTGATGATTTAAGCTTAGACGCTACGCTTAATGAAACTAACTGCACCATTGAGTGGGTACGATACGAAGGCGAAAGCCGACTGTACGCAGTGGGGTTAGATAGCGGCGACGAGCTAAAAGTACGTGTTAGCCACGAGAATGCTATAAAGCCGGGTAACCGCGCTTTCGTTCAGCTTATTACTACACACCCGCTAGCGGTGTTTCCAAAGGACCACCGTGATTAAGCGCGATGTGATAGTTATTGGTGCAGGTGCTGCAGGGCTTTTTTGTGCGGCCCAGGCTGGGGCTCGCGGACGTAGCGTAGAAGTGCTCGACCATGCAAAGAAAGTGGGGCGTAAAATCCTTATGTCTGGCGGCGGCCGCTGTAACTTCACAAATATGTATGCCAGCCCCGAGAACTTTCTATCGCAGAATCCACATTTTTGTAAGTCAGCACTTAGCCGCTACACCCAATGGGACTTTATTAGCTTGGTTGCCGAACACGGTATTGCCTATCACGAAAAGACCTTGGGCCAATTGTTTTGTGACGACAGTGCCAAAGATATCGTCGACTTATTGCTTAAGGAATGTGATAAAGCCAACGTGACTATCACCACGCGCTGTGAAATATCGACGGTAGAAAAAACTGAAAGTGGGTACTTACTTTCTACTACAAATGGGGATTATGAGTGTGAGTCGCTGGTTATTGCGACTGGCGGCTTGAGTATGCCAAAGCTTGGTGCTACCCCATTCGGTTACAAAGTTGCTGAACAATTCGGACTTAATGTTTTACCTACCCGTGCTGCTCTCGTTCCATTTACTCTGCACGATAAAGACAAAGAAACGCTGGCTGAACTTAGCGGAATTGCCGTAGACGTTTATGCGAGCTGTAATGACACCACGTTTAAAGAGGCTATGCTTTTTACCCATCGGGGGTTAAGTGGCCCAGCTATGCTGCAAATTTCCAGCTATTGGGAGGCGGGGGACAGCTTAAGTATTAACACGTTGCCCAATGACGATGCCGCTAAACTTTTGCAAAACGCGCGCACAGAAACGCCAGATGCGCTGCTGGCTACCTGCCTAAATAAAGTATTCCCCAAGCGAATGGTCCAGAGCTTTATTGAGTATCATAACTGGCGCAACGTACCGGTAAAACAGCTTACTCATGGGGAATGTGACGCCATTGCTGACACGCTTGAAAATTGGCAGGTAAAACCCAACGGTACAGAAGGATATAGAACCGCCGAAGTTACTATAGGTGGTGTAGATACTAATGACCTATCATCAAAAACCATGATGGCTAAAAACGTAGAAGGCCTTTACTTCATTGGCGAAGTGGTTGACGTTACCGGCTGGCTCGGCGGGTTTAACTTCCAGTGGGCGTGGAGCAGTGGCTGGGCTGCCGGGCAAGTGGTTTAAAACGACATACCAATAGCAAGCCCTGCAACCACTGCGCTTTTATGGTTGCGGTGATAATCGTAATGAAGCTGTGGTGAGATGGTAAAGCCAGACACTTCAAACTCGTACAAAAAGCCTAATCGAACCACTTCCATTTTATGGCTGCCATGAAATTCTACGCCAGGGCCAATTTGTGCAATAAAATTGTGAGTAATGTGAAGGTCTGCGACCAATAGATAAGTATACGCATCCAGGTCTTCATAAGCGTACTCTGCGACAATCCCCACCCCTAAAAAATCGCTCACCCGGTATTCGTAGTCTATGCCTAATGTGAACGCGTTCCCGTGATCTTTGGTGTAGGTTGTACCTACCAGTGCAGACAAATGGTGGGGTGCTGACTGCCAGTGATGTCCCGCGTCTTTGGCATAAGTAAATGGGGAGCATGACAAAACAGCTAACAGAATTATTACTTTAATTTCTTGCATAACGCGCCTCATTTACCTTCTCACCGTGACTTCATAGAGAGCAGTCGTCTCTAACCCTAAGGTGGACTGGCTGATGTGAGATTAAGCATAGGATTCGTGAGGCTTTTGTGGTAATGAACTTTAGTCGAAAATTATTGAAACTAAGGATGTTTATGGTGTTATTTTATAGACGTTGTTATCTATCTATATACGTTGAAACTCGCTAGAGTGGAGTTTTTAGCGTCTGTTTTAAAGGAAAAGAATGATGTCGAGCCATGGTGAAAAAGCGCGTTTTATTGAAGCATGCACAACACAACTAATGCGACTATATTCGGCAAGTAAAGCGGGTAAAAACGTGGATGCAGACAAATACAGAGTGCAAGGCTTTATGCACGCTGGTGAATTAATGGGGCTGCTCACTAAGGAAGAAGGAAAAGCACTCATCGCCGACTTGCACATTGAAGTGTTTGGAGAAACCATTGATGCGCGTGCCGACAGAAAACGAAAGCTCAATGCGTTAAAAGAGTCAGACCCTGACGCCTACTTAGAAATTCCTGCTATAGAAAGACGCTAAATACCATCCTCACAGCCAAAGACGTTTCGATTCACGTTGGTGAGTTTTTAAGTAATGTCTATACTGAAGTAGTGTCGTTAACATTAACTCTGACGGCATGCCCTTTAATGTATGGCAAATCCACCACATGGAAAGTAGCAATCTTAAGTGAGCGGGGCATTAGTGCTTAAACAGCTAATTTATAGAAGCAAAGCAACGGCAAACTTTAGTGAGGATGACTTACTAAAGATCACATCAGACTCTCTACCTTTTAATCAAGAAAACAACATTACAGGTATCTTGTTATTTGATGGTGACTATTTTTTTCAGGTACTTGAAGGGAAGAGCGAAGTTGTTCAATCGCTTTTCGAACACATCAAAGAAGACAGCCGGCACACCAATATTGCAAAAGTGACTGAACTTGTCGTTCATAAAAGAGATTTTGGTGAATGGTCGCTAAGGACTCTGGCCGTGAACGAGGGCAGTCGTTGCTACTGGCTACCACCAGACCTCAGCCTTAGTAGAGAAGGAAGAATGTTTGCGTTATTAAACAGCTTTGCCTCTGGAAAATGGCGCACCTGTTTGAGCAATGAGGAACGCAAGCGGGTAAGTGCTAAAGTCATCACTAAGGCTACCTCGATTGCTCAGTTTGAGAGCTCACACATCCAATTTGCATTCCAGCCAATCATCGACACCTTTAAAGGCAAAATCACGTCATTAGAAGCCTTGATAAGAAGTGACGATGGCAAGTTTCCTGAAGCGATACTCGATTGCTTAGACGGTGAAGAGAAGTATAAGTTTGACCTTGAAAGTAAAGCCATTGCTATTGCTCAAGGGGCGAAGTTACTCAACCCAACTCAGTCACTCTCTATTAATTTATGTCCCGGCGCAATTACTTACTTACCTGATGTGGGCGAATATTTATATAAATTATTGAAGCAAAGCGGACTCAAGCCAGATCAGTTAGTGTTAGAGGTAACCGAAACAGAAATAATCAAAGAGAACGACGCTTTTTTCGAAGCTATTGAGTGCATTCGGTCTCGCGGTATCAGAATTGCCATAGACGATTTTGGCGCCGGCTACGCAGGGCTATCGCTGCTTGCTGACTTTTCCCCAGACAAAATAAAGCTAGACAGAAAAATTACCACAGGAATTCACGAGAATGGCCATCGGCAAGCCATTACTGAAGCGGTATTAGAGTTTGCTAATGCAATGGGGATTCCGCTTGTCGTTGAAGGGGTAGAGACAATAGAAGAGTGGTTGTGGTTACAACACATTGGCGTGCAAAGATTCCAAGGTTTTTTATTTGCAAAGCCTTGTCTTAACGGTATTGCAGAGGTCAAATTTCAGGTGGACGGCGAAACTCTCTAGCAGGAAGCTGTATCAAACCTGGCCGCTGAGTTAATCTTCGGTGAGATTTTGCTGTGTTTTCTCATTTCTCAACTACGCTTTATAGGTATAAAATTTTTATCATTAACACCCGCGGTGCATAACACTCGTTATGTGATGCTTTACAGGGATATGCTTGCTATACGGATTTGGCAGTAGTACCGGTAGGAATTCATTTATGACAAGTAATGTCTCAAACGTTTTTTCCCGCTTATGGCTTTGCCTCGGACTATTAGTCGTTAGTTTTCAAGCGGTCGCTGCATGTGAAATGGCCGGAGAAGATGGGTTTGCTATTACCGCTAAGGTGCCAGTAGAGGCGGGGCAGCAACGTTTTTCTTTTGTCTGTGATATTGACTCGCCCCACATACTTTATTTTTCTGATAATTCCATCTCGTTCAATCAGTTATATGATCAAGATATGCGCAAAATCTCAGCCCTCCCCGGCGCTTTTCAAGCTTACCCGCTCGACCCATCAAATAAGCTATTTTACTTAGACTTAAGCTCTCAAGTTGAAAGGTTTTTAACGTTAAATGTCTCTACGCTAGCCGATTATCAAAGGTTTTCTTCTGTTCACACCCTTACCATGAGCTTGTTTATTGGTTTTTGCCTCGCGCTCGTGCTTTACGTAGGCATGTTAGGAAGCAGCATGCGCAACTATGGCTTTTATTCCTACAGTTTTTACGTGTTCAGTGCGGCCATTTTTTTTTCCCTTCAAGAGGGACTGTTAAACATTGTTTTCCCCGATATAAGTCTTTTTTCCAATTTTAAGCTTATTTTGTTGTTTGCTGGGCTCACTGTTTTTGCTGCTGTTAGATTTCTTGATCAACTACTCGATTTCAAAGTGTTATTAATGGGTTGGCAGCGTCATTTCTTACTTGGAATGGCGAATACAGCTTTAGCGTTATCTCTGTTGCAACTTGTACTTCCTTACAGTGGGGCAGCGCTCGTTAATCACATGCTAAGTCTGATAACGCTAATTACTATGACAGGTACGCTATCAAGTTGCGTATATGCCACTTATCGAAAAGTTCACTGCTCAGCCCTTGTTATGACTGGCATTGCGGTAATGGTGCTTACCATGCTTTTCCGTTTGGTCTTCGTAGACACGTCAGAATTTATGTATCGATACGGACTGGTTGTTAGTATCACACTGGAAGCGTTTATATTTGCTATGGCGACGTGCAGAAAAGTAAAAAAACTAGACGATGATAGAGTGGGGGCTTTTAAGCGAGCTTCGACAGATGCTTTGTGTAACGTGCTCAATCGCAGCGGATGGGAAAGCATGGCGAATACTATACTGTCTACCTACAACAAGGAGCGAGGGTATCTCACGCTTCTCTTTATTGATGTTGATCACTTCAAGGAAATTAATGATCAATATGGTCATCATGCCGGTGATAAAGTGCTTCAGGTAATTGCCAAGATTTTAAAGAGTCGGTGTCGAGAACAGGATGCAGTTGGTCGTTTGGGTGGGGATGAATTTGTGGTGTTGAGTCATTGTTACAGTGAAGGGCAGTCGGAGCGTTTAGCGGCTCGCGTAGAAGCGAGTTTGAGCGACAGAGACATCAGAACAGATAACTATGTTATACCCGTAACAGCCAGTGTTGGCGCCTATATCACACAAGAGCGATGTAAGGATTTAACCAGTTTGCTGGATAGAGCGGATAAAATTATGTATCACGTTAAAGCGCAGAAAAAAGACGAGGCCCCCTTGGTCTCTTAACCAGTTTCTATATTAATTGAGCTTTAGCTATGTGTTTAACCGCTCTGGTCAAATCGGCAAGTGCAGCAGACTCAAGCGTTGTCCAGTGCCAGAATAGAGGCACGCCTAATTCCTGATCAGGGAATAGGGGAACAAGTTCACCTTTTTCTACCTCTTGCGCAACTTGTAGTGTTGGAAGTAGTGCCCACACCACGCCATCTAACGCCATTTTTACAAACCCATGAGAAGAGGGGTACCAATGACAGGAGGTAAAGGTTGGCGCAATGTTATGGCATTCCCTCTGATAGTCAGCAAGTAAGGTGACGTCATACTCATCGTAAAGTAACCCTGGTGTAGCCATAACATGTGCTGGTGATATACCTTTGCGTAAATAGCGGTCTATGAAGCGGGGAGACGCGTAAAGTTGATAGCGCATAGTGCCCAGCCTTACTGACTGGCCGCCGGTGATCGGTGTGCCCGTTTGGCTAATGCAGGCCATAACGCGCCCCTGCTGAAGGATATCACGGGTTTGTGTTTGGTCTGCATTAACGATATGGACGGGGTTAGCGCGTTTATCACAAAATGCAGCCATCACTTGGGAAAACCACGTCGCCAATACATCATTGTTCACCGCTACACTTAGCGGTGCTGCGGATGCTTCAAGCCCGCTTTTAATATTTAACGCTTCTTCTAACACACTAACCTTTTGTATGTGCGCGAGTAGTTCTTTTCCTAGTGGTGTTGGCTTTAAGGGCTTTGTTCGCACCATAACCGGGCCACCGACGCTTTGCTCTAGCCGTTTAATCTTTTGCGAGACTGCAGATTGAGTAAGGTTGAGGGCCTGAGCACCCTTCTCAAAGCCACCATAGCGAAGCACTTCGTGAAAACACCGCAACGCATCATAATCAAGCATAAAAAAGCCACCTGTGAAAAGAAGGTTATAAATATTAATTTTGCTTATCAAAAACAAATATCATTAATTTAATTTAGTCCTCCAAGGTGTATAAAATCAAGACAATTATTTGGTTGTACAGCTTCTTTGCTTTTAAAGCTTCACCAGCCAGTGCGTTTTAAATTTTATAATTGTTTTACTTAAGAGGCAGGTAACATGTTAGCGGCAGTAACAAGTGGTTTCGTGATGGGCGGTACCCTTATCATCGCGGTGGGTGCGCAAAATAGCTTTCTTATCGAGCAATCAATGAAGCGACAGTGGACAAGCTTATTTGTGCTGCTATTTATCTTAAGTGACGCAATATCCATAAGCTTGGGCGCTATGGGGTTTGGCCTATTACTGCAGGAATACCCTATGCTGGTGACCATTACAAAATGGGCTGGCGTGGCATTTTTGTTATGGATTGCCTTCAACAAGATTAAATCCTCTATGGCAAATGATGCGTTAGTTTTGCAAATGGCAAAAAAACAGCTTTCGTTCAAAAAAGCCCTTTTAATTGCGTTAGCAGTCACTTGGCTTAACCCTCACTTTTATTTAGATACCTTGCTGCTAATGGGTAATTTGGCAAGTCAGTGGCAGGAAAACAAATGGTGGTTCGTTGGCGGCGCCATTGGCGCATCAATTGTTTGGTTTATTGGTTTAAGTACGCTGACTGCACGCTTTGCGCATCATATGCAGCGTCCGAACTTTTGGCGCTGGTTCAACCGGTTAAATGCGGCAGTTTTGGGTATGGTCAGCCTTCAATTGGCTAGTCTGTAAATAAAAAGGTTAGGTAACCGAATTTCAAGACGCGTAGAGTGTTCATTTGAATCTTAACGGTTACCCTAGTGCTGATATGTACAGACGTAAAAGGATAGAATTGTGAGCTGGATGTATTTGATTGTTGCTGGCCTACTTGAAATCGGCTGGCCTTTTGGGCTTAAAATGTCGCAGGAAGCGGAAACCCGAGTGATGGGGATTTTACTTGCGATTGGGTTTATGGCTGCAAGTGGCTTTTGCCTGTGGATGGCACAAAAACACATTCCTATTGGTACTGCCTATGCCGTATGGACGGGAATTGGAGCGGCAGGTACGTTTTTAGTTGGCGTCATGTTTTATGGCGACCCTTCGTCGTTAGCGCGTTATTTTGGCGTCGCACTTATTGTTGCGGGCGTGGTGGTGTTAAAACTTGCGCATTAAAGCCTTCTGCAACGTGGTTAAAATTGACCCACAAATTATTGAGTAAAAAAAGCCCGACAGAATCGCTGCCGGGCTTTTTCGTTTTGTTTGCGCCGCACACAAACAGGCAATGCGTAAAACTTAGTTGTAGCCCAGCTGGTTTCTAAGCTCGGCCATAAAGGTTTCGATACGCTCTGCATTTTTACCTAAATCACTTTTTCCTACTCGTGATTTACTGCGCACATCAACCAGGGTGTCATCGCTTTTCGCCGTGAGCCTTATCACCACGTCATCTTTAAATCCAAACCACGTGGTAGTGTCGGTCGCTTCAAGGGTATTTGGTAAAGCACCTTCGGTGACTTGCTCCCAGCCTAGCGCCGCAATCGCGCTTTCGGCTGCAACATAGACTTCGTTAATTGGTTGAGGAAGAAGCTGAGTTTTGATCTCAGGGTATGCTTCTAGCTGTTGTTTGGTTACATCACCGCCTTCATAGGCAACCGAATTAGGTGCACCTTCTCGAAGTGGAGCGATGGCCACGAATTCTGGCGGGTTCGTAACATCGGTGGTGATATCATGAATTGGCGGAACAGCGCTCGCTTTACTCATCATGCTAACGGGCATGGCAACCGCAACTAAAGCCAAGATGGCACATATTAATGTACTTCCCCAACTCACGTTTTTACGATTAATTAATACCTGCAAGATGATCAATATTATGGCGGCTCCGCCTACATAAACGCCAAAGCGCAATGAGGTAAACGCTGTGCCAAGGCTCACGCCGGCGTATTGATAAAGTGGGCCGGGCAATACGACCATGAGAAATCCAACGATACTGGTAAGGGCAATGAGTGCTTTCAAGTGAACTCCAAGGTTGTTATTTTAATTTGACCAACCTACTTTAACAGTCAATCGGGTCTTTTGGATTAGTTTCTTATAATAAATGTCGTCGCCGCTACTTATGGGGCAACATTTTGAGATGCAGCCAGAGGAGCCTGTCTTTCAAGCAGGAGAAAATGAATTTGCACGCAAACACCGACAATGAAAGTATAGGTACTCAGCAAGCTGACCTATTATTCGATGTATTGTCGACGCAAAAAGCGTTATTTAGAGAGGGATTAAGCGAATACGCTCTCATTGAATTATTAAAAAAAGTACCTTATCAATTTTTCGATGAAGACGCACTGCGAGACCCTCTGGTACTTTTTAAAACACATTTTGTTTTGTTTCATGTGCTCTATAAGCTCAAACATTATTGGCGAAGCCAAAACGAGGGTGAACTCAGTATTCACGCCCTCAATATTAAGTTAGTAGCTAAACAATCGGTGGTAGAGAAAAAACGCGATGGCACAGTTCACAGCGCTCAGTTAGATGAGGTCGATACCCTCGCTGATTACTATTTGGATTGGTCTAATTTTGAGAATGCGGACCGCAATAGCGTTGATAATTTACTCGATGAATTCTGGCAGCGAATGGCCGGGGAAAAGGTCACGGTTGTGCAGCCGGGGGAAATTGATGAGGCTCACCAGTTGCTGGGCTTGTCTCAAGAAGGAACCATGACGCTCGCTATATTGAAGCGCGCATACAAGAAAAACCTTCAGTTAGTGCACCCTGACAAGGGTGGTGAGCAAGAAAAAGCCCAAAATGTAATTCACGCTTACCAAGTGCTTTTAAAGTATTATTCGTTTAAATAGGACGCCCGTACCTTAATGATTTCGTATTATTCGTATAAAGTACAAACCCTCCGGTGATTGACCGACAACATCGGTAACTTCAACTTCATTCTCTTTTATTGTGATGTATAAATGCGCACAATATGAGCTATCTACGTTTAGATTCGTAATAAACAGTGCTTATTTATGCCTAGTCTCCTTCGAGCCTTCTTATTGAGATTTCAGTAGGCTCAAAAAGATTCGGCATATCACAAGCAAAAGTCACTGAGTTTATATTGGAAGCACAGAGCACGTATCGTGCTCTGTAATTGTTATTGGGAAATAGAAGATTTATGGGTCGCATTTTTTATGTTACTGCAGCACTGATAACACTAATTGGTGTTGTTGGATGTTCAAACGAAGGTGAGCAAGCACAGGCGGGCGCTCAGCAAGGTATGCCAGCGCCGTCGGTATCGGTGGTTACACTGAAAAAGCAACCTGTAGTACATGAAATGGTGTTGCCTGGGCGGGTAAGTCCTTCTCGACAGTCGCAAGTTCGTCCTCAGGTAGACGGCGTTATTACGGCCCGTTTATTTGAGGAAGGTGCTCAGGTAGAAAAAGGTCAGCAGCTTTATCAAATTGACGAAGCACGGTACTTAGCGCAATTAAATAGTGCTAAGGCCGATCTCAAGAGCGTGGAAGCAAACCTTAAAACGTTGGAAGCGAAGGCCCGTCGTTACGATGACTTAGTGGCCCAAAATGCCGTAAGTAAGCAAGAGTATGATGATGTTATCGCCCAAAAAGACCAAGCGCAGGCAGCGATCAGTGTAGCAGAGGCCGCTGTTGATGTGGCTAAAGTAAACATGGGTTATACCAAGGTTTATGCACCTATCAGTGGCCGTATCAGCCGTTCGTTTGTTACCGAAGGTACCTTGGTTACTACAAATCAAGCGCAGCAATTAGCGACCATAACTCAATTAGACCCAGTGTATATCGATATGCAAGAGTCTGGTTCTTCTATCATTACCCTTCGTCAGTCTATGCGAAAGCAGGGCTCAATGGACGTTGAAGTAACGGTAGACGAGGTGACAGGTGAGCGTTATGACCAGACGGGCAGCGTGAAGTTTTCTGAAGTTACCGTAGATGAAACCACAGGCTCAGTTACCCTTCGAGCTGAAATGCCGAACCCCGACGGTGTTTTACTTCCAGGTTTGTTTGTGAAGGGCCATGTAATTACAGGTCGCGAGAATGCGTTGTTAGTGCCTCAACGGGCCACAACCCGTCAGCCAGATGGCTCGCTGTCAGTGTATGTAGTGAATCAGAATAATGAAGTTGTAGGTCGCACCCTAGACATTGGCAAAATATATCGCGACCAATACGTTGTGAAAAGCGGTGTGAGCGAAGGTGAAAAGGTTATTGTAACCGGTTATCAGAAGGTTAAGCCTGGCGCGAAAGTGAATCCATCAGAGTGGCAACCTTCATCACGTGGCTCTCGATAGCAAACAAGGAATTTAAGTAATATGGCTCGTTTTTTCATAGACAGGCCCGTGTTTGCATGGGTGCTCGCAATTATCACTATGATGGCTGGTGTTTTAGCCATTACTTCACTGCCAATTGAGCAGTATCCAAAGGTGGCGCCACCGTCGGTAACCATCTCTGCATCTTACCCTGGAGCGTCAGCCGAGACCGTTGAAAATTCCGTTACACAGGTTATTGAGCAAAGCCTAACCGGTATTGATAACTTGCGTTATTTCTCGGCAAGTAGCTCGAACAGCACAATGTCGATTACTTTGACATTTGAGCCTGGCACAGACCCAGATATTGCGCAGGTACAAACACAAAACAAGGTGCAGGGTGCGTTGCCGCTGCTGCCTACACAAGTACAACAGCAGGGTGTAACTGTTACCAAAGCGAACAGTGCATTTGCGCTGGCCGTGGGATTCTACTCAGAAGATGACACCATGACACAGTACGACTTAAGTGACATGCTGGTGTCTAGTTTCCAAGATCCTATCTCGCGCGTTAACGGTGTGGGTAATGTGCGTGTCTTTGGTGCACAGCGCTCCATGCGTATTTGGTTAGATCCTGACAAATTATATAGCTATAACCTAACGCCTACCGACGTACAGGCCGCCGTACAGGTGCAAAATACTGATGTTTCTGCGGGGCAATTAGGTGGTATGCCGGCTATTGAAAACCAACAGATTAATGCGACCATTCAGGCGCAAAGCCGCCTGCAAACTGTCGAAGATTTCGAAAATATTGTTCTTCGCGTAAATACCGATGGCTCCCAAGTGCGTGTGCGTGATGTAGCTCGCGTTGAACTTGGCGCGCAGAGCTACGACGTTATTGTTCGCTACGACCGCAAGCCAGCCTCCGGTATGGCTATTAGTCTAGCCTCTGGCGCGAATGCGCTAGACACCATCAAAGCGGTGAAAGCACGCGTAGAAGAGCTGCGCTCAAACCTGCCTGATACGGTGAAAGTCGTGTATCCCGTAGACAGCTCACCGTTCATTGAACTGTCAATTGAGTCGGTAGTGCACACGCTGATTGAAGCGGTGGTGCTGGTGTTCTTAGTCATGCTGCTTTTCTTGCAGAATTGGCGCGCGACGCTCATTCCTACCATTGCGGTACCAGTGGTATTGCTTGGTACGTTTGCTGTGCTGCTTGCTTTTGGTTTTAGCATAAACGTGCTTACTATGTTCGCTATGGTGCTTGCTATCGGTCTGTTGGTCGATGACGCCATTGTTGTGGTAGAAAACGTTGAACGAATTATGGAAGAGGAAGGTTTATCGCCTGCCGAAGCCACTAAGAAGTCAATGACACAAATCACAGGCGCACTGGTCGGTATTGCTGCGGTGTTATCCACCGTGTTCATTCCCATGGCTTTCTTTAGCGGTTCAGCCGGAGCCATTTATCGCCAGTTCTCGGTAACTATTGTGTCAGCCATGGCGTTTTCCGTGCTGGTGGCTATCGTTCTTTCCCCGTCTTTATGTGCCACATTGCTGAAAAAACACCCGGAAGATCATGATAAGAACAAAGGCTTTTTTGGCTGGTTCAACCGAACGTTCAACAAGGGCCGCGACCGCTATCAACGCACTACCACTCATATGGCTAAACGGGCGAAGCGCTATTTCGTTGTGTACGGCTTATTAGTAGGCGGTATGGTGTTTATATTCAGCCAATTGCCGGGTGCATTCCTTCCAGATGAAGATCAAGGCCGCATGATGGTACTTGTTAGTACGCCGCCGGGCGCGACCGCTGGTCGAACCCTTGAGTCTATCAAACAGGTTGAAGACTATATTCTCGAAGAAGAGCAGGAAGCGGTAAACGGTATGTTCGCTGTGGTCGGCTTTAGCTTTGCTGGTCAGGCACAAAATGCGGGTATGGCGTTTTTGAATTTCAACGACTGGAGTGTGCGGGATGAAGATAATTCAGCCTTTGCGGTCACGCGAAGAGCATTCGGCGCTTTCAGTCAAATTCAAGATGCATCAGCGTTCCCAATTGTGCCTCCGCCAATTATGGAGTTAGGTAACGCCACAGGTTTTGATATGCAGCTGGTGGATAGAGGCGGAAATGGTCATGAAGCCTTGATGAATGCTCGAAATCAACTTTTAGGTATGGCCGCTCAAAACCCTAAGCTCTCGGGCGTTCGACCAAATGGGTTAAGTGATGTACCTCAATTTAAAATAAATATTGATAGCGAAAAAGCGTCAGCGCTAGGTCTTAATCTAAGCGAGATTAACAACGCGCTGCAAATTGCGTGGGGCTCTAGCTACGTTAATGACTTCATTGACAAAGGCCGAATAAAACGGGTTTATATGCAGGCAGACTTGCCCCATCGTATGACCCCTGAAGATTTAGATAAATGGTTTGTTCGTAACAGTGACGGTGAGATGGTTGCTTTCAGCACGTTCTCAACGACAGAGTGGGTATACGGCTCGCCCAAGCTAGAGCGTTTTAACGGTATATCTTCAGTAAATATTCAAGGTAGTGCAGCCGAAGGAGTGTCTTCGGGTGAGGCAATGGCCGAAATGAAGAAGCTTGTGGAGCAGCTACCCCCGGGCTTTGCCATTGAATGGTCTGGTTTGTCTTTTGAAGAGCAAGAAGCGGGCTCTCAAGCGCCTATGCTTTACGCGCTTTCTATCCTTATCGTTTTCTTATGCCTTGCGGCGCTATACGAGAGTTGGTCTGTTCCCTTTGCGGTAATGTTGGTAGTACCGCTGGGGATTTTAGGCTCCGTAACGGCGGCATTTATCTTCAACTTGCCCAATGATGTTTATCTTCAGGTCGCGTTTTTGACCACGGTGGGTCTTGCCGCAAAGAATGCGATTCTTATTGTCGAATTTGCAAAAGAGCAGTATGAAAATGGTGAAGATTTGATGACTGCTGTTTCTAATGCTGCGTCGCAACGTTTCCGCCCTATATTGATGACGTCCATGGCGTTTATTTTAGGGGTAACACCCCTCGCATTGGCGAGCGGCGCTGGTGCGGCAAGCCAAAATGCGATCGGTATTGCGGTGATGGGTGGCATGTTTGCAGCCACGTTCTTGGCTATCTTCTTTGTGCCTATGTTTTACGTAATGGTAGAAAAACTGTTTCATAAACAAGACAAGCAATAAGTAAGTGCGCTAGAGTGAGAAAAAAACGCTTATTTCAAAAATAGGGATATTGGTAATGACCACTGTAGTATTTTCTCACGGCAAAGAAAGTGGCCCTTGGGGCAGTAAAATCACCACGCTTTCAAACGTGGCGAATGATATGGGCTTTGGCGTAGAGAGTATCGACTATCAAGACCTCGACTGCCCTGAAGCCCGTTTAGAACGTTTGAAAGAAACCATTGCAGAAAAGTGCAATGACGTTATTTTAGTTGGTTCGAGCATGGGCGGTTATGTCTCTTTGGCCGCGGCAAGTCAAATATCAGCAAGAGGCGTATTTCTTATGGCGCCTGCTCTGTATCTGCCGAACTATAAAATTCAGCGGTTCCCCTATGATGGTTATGTGAGCCTGGTACATGGTTGGAATGATGATATTGTGCCAATTGAAAACAGCCTGAAATACGCCAGACACCAAAAAGCTCAGCTTTTACTATTAAACGACGGCCACCGACTGGCAAACAGTAAGTCTGTCATATCACCCTTTTTCAGAAATTGGTTGGAAAAGTTCCGATATCAGTAAACGTGCCTTGTAAATTTGCACGGGTGCGCTTGATGTTAAGTTAAAGAACCTGTGGCGAAACTTAGCCTGGACATTTCAGAGGCCTAGCAGTGAATACTGCTGGGCCTTTTTTGTCGATTTATATTGCCTATGTCTACGACCAATCGCTTATCTATGCGGATTGGTATAATGCAGGAAATCGTTTGTTTTTGTGGCATGATGAGATATTGCGAGAAAAAGGGCGGATGGATATGGCATTTAGTTTACCTCAAGCACCACAGTGGTCATCATTAATAAAGTCTGGCTGTCGCGTCTTTGTGGGCGGCAATGCGTCGGTTCCTCATGCACTTGTACAGCATCTAATTGATAACAGCGAAGGCTTTAGTGACATAGAGCTTGTACATATGCTGGCCTTAGGCGATACCCGCTGGGTTAAAGAAGAATATAAAAACCTGTTTAAGGCGAATACTTTCTTTATCGGTGGAGAGGCCATGCGTAAAGCTGTCGATGAGGGACGCGCCGACTATACTCCGGTTTTTCTATCAGAAATTTCAAGCTTATTTAGTGATGGTACTCTAGCGTTAGATGCTGCCTTAGTAAATGTTAGCCCACCTGATGAGTTTGGCTATTGCTCACTAGGTCCAGCGGTAGATATCGCTATGTCAGCAATCAGGCAAAGCAAGAAAGTTATTGCTCAAATTAATCCTCAGGTTCCCAGAACCGCCGGACATTCCTACATTCATATCAGCGAAATTACTGCCTGTATTGAAGCGGAAGAGCCTTTGGTGGAAGTAACGCCGCCCCCGATTGATTCGGTTGCCGAGCGTATCGGTCAGTATGTATCAATGCTTGTTGATGATGGCGCAACGCTGCAATTTGGTATCGGAAAAATCCCAAGCGCTACCCTTAAATATCTGTGTAATCACAAGGATTTGGGGATTCATAGTGAAATGCTCACAGACAGCATTATTGAGTTGCTAGAGTCGGGCGCTATTACTAATAAAAAGAAGACCTTCCACCCCGGTAAAATTGTGACCAGTTTTGCCATTGGTACCCGTAAGCTCTATGACTTAATTGACAGTAACCCGCACATTGAGTTTTACCCTAGTAGCTATGTGAACAAACCCACCAACATTGCCAAAAACGATAACATGGTTGCAATAAACAGTGCACTTGAAGTTGACTTGACGGGGCAAGTGGTGGCGGATTCGCTGGGGTACGATTTCTATAGCGGCATAGGCGGGCAGGTAGACTTTGTCACCGGTGCGTCTATTAGTAAGGGCGGTAAAGCCATTATCGCACTGCCGTCTACAGCAAAAAACGAAACGATTTCTCGTATAACCCCGCGTATCAGCGAAGGCGCAGGGGTCGTCACCTCACGAGGAAACGTTCAGTATGTTGTAACGGAATACGGCATAGCATCGCTAAAGGGAAAAAGCATTCGAGAGCGAGCGCTCGAGCTTATACGTGTGGCGCATCCTAAATTTCGTGCAGCACTGCTTGAAGATGTTCGCCAGCACTATTGGGTGCCTCATTACCAAGAAAAGTACCCGACTGACATTCCTGAATTGGGCGTAATTCAGTTAAAAAAGCTAAATATTCAGGGCGAGACATTCTACATGCGGCCTTTGAATCCAGCCGATGAAAGACGCCTTCAAGAGTTTTTCTACTCTCACACCAAGGAAACGCTCAGACTCAGATACAACTATGATCCTAAGCAAATGTCGCGTGAGAAGTCGTGTAACTTGGTCTCGGTTGATCAAAGTTCAGATGCTGCGTTATGTATTGTAAGACAAGAAGGCTCTCGAATTACTATTCACGCGGTAGGGCGTTTTTACTATAACCCTCACGACAATACGTGCGAGGCAGCTTTTGTAACGCGAGAAACCCAGCAAGGCAAAGGTATGGCGAGCCGGCTTCTAAACGAATTGATTAATGTTGCAAAGGTGCGTGGCATAGCAAAGATGATGGCTTATGTCCGCGGTGACAATAGTCCGATGATCGCCATTTTTGAACAGGCGAAATTTAAAAGAAAGTTCACTGGCGACCCCAGTGATATAGAGTTAGTTTTAGATGTGGCATCATTGACATGACAGTAAAAATATTTCGAGGCAAGCACGGTACAAAACACGATTTAGGTAAAGACCACCCAGAATCACCCGACCGGTTGTTTGCGATAGATGACCAGCTGCTTTCCTCTGGTTTAGACATGGTGTGTGAGCACGCTGATGCTACACCGATTGCTGAAGCTCACCTGTCGCTAGCGCATGATCCTTACTATGTAAAAAGCGTGTTTGAGCACGCTGCGCAGGCAATGTTTAGTGATCACGAAAAAACGCAATATTCAGAAAATAAAGACACTGTGGCTTGGCTTGATGAAGACACTGGTCTTATGCGCCACAGCCTAACGGCTGCGCTGGAATCGGCTGGGGCAGGCTGCAATGCCGTAGATTGGGTTATGGATGGTGACGATAGGCAAGCCTTTTGTGCTACCCGACCACCCGGGCACCACGCCACCTACGACAGCGCTATGGGGTTTTGCGTCTTTAATAACATCGTTATTGCTGCTCGTTATGCCCTTCAAACCTATGAGTTGAAACGGGTTGCCATTATTGACTTCGATGTTCACCATGGCAACGGAACTGAACAAATTGTAGCTGGTGATCAGCGCATAATGTTGTGCAGTAGCTTTCAACATCCCTTTTATCCACATAGTGGCTCACCAGTATCAGCAAGTAATATTTTATCCGTTCCCCTAGAGGCTGGGGCCACAGGTGATGTGTTTAGAGAAAAAGTGCAGCATTGGTTTGATGCACTTCGCAACTTTCAACCAGAGCTCATTTTTATCTCTGCAGGCTTTGATGCTCATGCAGAAGATCCTATGGCGCATTTGCGCTTAGTTGAGGACGATTACTTCTGGATAAGTGAGCAATTGCGTTTCATCGCCGATGAGTGCTGCCATGGTCGCATTGTTAGCATGCTGGAAGGGGGCTATGACTTAAGCGCACTGGGTCGCAGCGTTGTATCGCACATCAAAGGAATGAGCCGCCCTTCGTCAGTGACCGCATAAAAGCGTGGTGTTATCTGCTACATACTGGCTGCGCTAGAGAGCTAGCCAGTTCAAAAGCATATATGAGCCCGCGCCAAACATTGCCAGATTCTCTGTTAACGAAATAAAACCTAGCGGCAGGTCTGAGTTACCACCAACGCATGCACATTTAAGCTCTCGTTTATCTATATAGACCGCTTTTATAACGGATACAGCGCCGATTGCTCCGATGAAAATAGAAATGGGTGACACCATAAGTGCGGGCAAACCCGAAAGCATACCTAAACCAGCGTAGGCCTCAGCAAAGGGGTATACATAAGCGTAGCGGACGTGTTTCATTGCTAACAAGTCATAAGTGATAAACTGATTTGAGAAAGCAACGATGTCCTGCAGTTTTTGCAGAGCAAGTATCACCATAGTGATACCAATAAAGTTCATGATAAAAGACGTTGTATCGGCTGCTATACCGCCTTTTAGCATAAGCGCACATACTATCAGGGCGGCTAATGAAAAAATAACGAGAATAGGCGTGTAGCGAGAGCCAAATTCGCTTTCCTGCTTTAAATTAAAGTAATCTCGCAAGTCGTCATAACCGCCAATGCGCTCATCTTCAATAAAGGTTTGGGGCGTGGTTTTCACCTCATACTTTGCTTTAAACCTGTCGGTTTCGCTGCGGCTTGTCAAATGATAATCGTTAACGACAAAACCTTGTCTTTCTAGTAAGTCTTTTGATTTTAGTCCGAATGGACAAATATGACTGGGCGTGACCATACGATAAAGTGTGGCAGATTTTGACATTATCGACTCCTTGTAAACCTTGCCCGCGTTTAAAGGGTGTGCGTAAAAAATACACACATTTCGTTGCAGGTTTAGCGGTAATTAACATTACTAGGAGAGATTACATAATTTGTGCCAGTCGTTAGCAAAAGCAGCCTTCAGCATCGGCATTAATAACTGCGCCTGTGTATGGAGATTGACGGGAATAGCTCACTACTTGATCTACGAGGTCCTCGCCGGTAAAGCAACCGTAACCCGTTGCATAAGGGCCTAAATATCGCAGATGGTTGAGTTCGTCCACCACAATCAGTGCGGGTACAGCAGGAATTATGTTTTGTAATTCTGGAACATCTTCTATGTTAAGGCGCACCATTTCATAATTGGTACCAAGCTTGTTTGAAAGCTGGCTTTGGTGAGGTGCAGTCAAAGATTCACAATAGCAACGAGAGGACGTGCCGACGTGCAAAATGGACCCCGCTTCGATACTTGCATCATTGAGTATTGCTACAAGTTGCGTATCAAACTCTGTGGCGGTAGTAAGGTGAAGGAGCTTTCCGTCTGGATCAAATAGCGACAGTTGACGTTGCCCATAAACTAAGAGGGCGGTAAGTAGACTCACCGCCCATAACATTAAGAGTACCCAGCCCCAACGGGTGCGCATTCTGTCTAAGGCCTTAATGCAAGGCTACACATTACAATCTGAAACGCTCAATGGCGCTTCGCATGCGTTTTGAAATCTCAGACAGTACATCAACTTCTCTAGCAAGACCTTCTGCAGTTGCAAGCTCTTCAGAGGTAAACTCGCTTAATCGAGCTGTACTCTGTGCGATAGAAGCCGATGCGGTTTCTTGTTCTACTGCCGATGTTGCAATTTCTGTCATGCTCTCGCTGGCATCTCGAATTTGCCGCATGATTTCGGTCATGGCAGACGTAGCGTCATTGCTGGATATGACCGCTTCATCAACAAGCTTAATGCACTTCTGCATTTGTTCAACAGAGCTTGCTGTCTGAGTGACCAGTTGTTCAGTAACGCTGGTAATCTGGTCGGCACTTTCTTTAGAGCGAATTGCCAAGGTGCGAACTTCGTCTGCAACTACGGCAAAACCGCGACCATGTTCCCCCGCACGCGCTGACTCAATAGCTGCATTCAATGCTAGAAGGTTCGTTTGCTCCGCAACCGCAGTGATTGAGCGCATCGCTTCTGAAATATGAGAGCATTGTTCATTGAGCGCTGAATTTGTCTGCGCCGCCGCATTCAGAGTGTTGCGCAATGAGTCGATGGTATGACTTGTATTAGAAATGGTGTCACGTGTGCTTCTTGAAGACGCCTCAGCAGATGATGCCTTATCACTTGCGAGGGTTGTTTGTTCAGTAGAAAGCTGCATAGTTTGTGCAATCTCTTCAGACGATGCAGACACCATCGCGATCTCTTGGTCAGTATTGCGACTTATCTCGAACATGTTATTGGCGGCGTGCTCCATTTTTCCACATCCGCGGACAACATCTTCAGTGAGGTTTGAAGCTAATTCTACGAGCGCTCTCACTTGGTCGATAAGATCGGCAAACGGTCTTATGATTTTATGTTCGCGGTTGAGCGCAACGCCCAAATCAAGCTTGCCATCGCTTTTCTGCATGGTTTCAATGGCTAAACGCAGTTCCGCTGCACCAGCACCCTCTTGGTGGCTTTGTTTGGCTATGTACATTAATACGCCACCTTCAGCGAGTGCAAAGGCCGCATGCATCAGTAGAATAGAAAAGCTAACGTGACCCTCTTCGAATATGAAAAGCGGTGCGCCACCGGCTTGTAGCAAGAAAAAAGAGATATGATGAACAGCAACTACTGCGGTACCCGTAGCCACGACTTTCCAATCTCTAAAGCAAGATAAGAAGGCGAGCAACACGAAAATTTCAAAATGAACTTCAATCAAGCCAAATGACTGGTGTATGTGCAACGCCGTCAGCAACTGCACGCCTATGGCCATGGCGTGGCGACTCAGTGACGAGTAAGGGTCTTGGAAGCTTAACATCAAGGGCACAGCGGCAATCGGAATTCCAAAAATAAATGCGGCAAGGAGTTCCCCGGTAAAGAGCCCAATTGCGACAGCAATAATTAGCTGCACAACGATAACAACTCGGAAAATCTTGTGTCCATCAAGAAGCCAAGGGTACTGCATGTCAATCTCCGACGAGTGTTTGAACTGAAATTGTAGGTTAGAAGTTCAAACTGTGCTAATTTTCGCTATTTTACGAAAACTGACGTTTTTTAACCATTTAACTTTTGTCTAGTCGTCTTTATTCTAAAAGGCCCAGCGCTATTTTTTTGAGGGAGAGTTACATGCCTTCGGTTGCTTTTCTTTCCACTGACAACCTCGAAGATTTCTTTGTTTATGACGAATTACTTGTACCCTATTTCAATCAAAAAGGTTGGAAAGTAGAAACCGTATCGTGGCATACGAATTCGGAAAACTGGGGGCGGTTTGACTATGTTATCGTGCGAAGTACATGGGATTACCAGCAACACGCCGAAGCATTTCTCGCCTGTCTAAAACAGATAGATGCATCAAGCACGACGCTGTTAAACCCGCTGAGGCTTATGCAATGGAATATAGAAAAGTATTATCTGAAGGACTTGCAGCATAAAGGTGTTCCTATTGTAAAAACAATATGGGAAACAACGTTTGATAACGGTGTTATTGATAAGGCCTTTGATGAATTTAGCAGTGATGCGATTGTCATAAAACCCGTCTTAAGTGCTAACGCTGACGACACGTTTAAGCTTGAACGCGAAACCTGGAAAGAAAGCGCTGGTGTTCTAAGCAACACCTTTGAGCACCGAGGCTTTATGATCCAGCCTTTTCTATCTAACATTGTGGAAGAAGGTGAATACTCATTGTTTTATTTTGGCGGTGCGTTTAGTCATGCCATTAGGAAAGTGCCACAAAAAGGAGACTTTCGCGTGCAAGAAGAGCACGGCGGAAGCTTGCAAACGGTTAGTGTAGATAATGTTCAACTCGCCATCGCTGAAAAGGCGCTTTCGGCTATGCCCTGCAATGCGCTTTACGCTCGTGTTGATTTGGTGCGACAGGATGACAATTGGGCCATTATGGAGCTTGAGTTAATTGAGCCCTCTTTGTACTTTAATTTAGATGAGGACTCCCCGGTGCGCTTTGTTGAAGCACTTTTGACATTCCATGAAGCAGCAACCAATAAGTAACCATGTAATTGCGTCTGAGGCTTATA
Organism: Alteromonas sp. KUL150; assembly: GCF_009811475.1. Taxonomy (NCBI): domain Bacteria; kingdom Pseudomonadati; phylum Pseudomonadota; class Gammaproteobacteria; order Alteromonadales; family Alteromonadaceae; genus Alteromonas; species Alteromonas sp. KUL150. The sequence goes on along the minus strand of NZ_BLIJ01000029.1, from coordinate 62,381 downwards.
TCTTAAAGGAGGCGCTGGTTGCTAGCTAGCGCTTGTGTCTTAGCTAGCGGCCCCATAGAAGTTCTAACGCTTTTCATAGTTTCTTTTAGCAACACTTCGCTCACCCCGCATAACCTGTTTTTGCGAGTTACCATTTTGTTTTGATGACCGTGTATAGGCATTGCTAGTTCGCTCAATGCGCTTTGGCTCACTACTTTCTTTGGCCACAGAGCGAGGTTGCGGGCTTGCTCTCACCACTCGTTCTTTGTTGGTGTATTGTTTTGGCAAGCGTGATTCCTTAATGTTTTGCTCTATCCGTTTTGGCGCTTTCGCATCAGACGCTATACGGACAGGCTTATCTTTTTTTAGCTTTGTTAAGGTGTTTTCCTTCGTTGGCTTGTTAATTTTCGCCACTGCCTGATTACGCTTTAACGCGTGCTCAATAGACTGTTTGCGGTTTACTGTGCCTTGCCCATTTTTAAATCGACTTTCCCTAATAGGCGTTACTGTTTTGGGCTCAATAGTGCGCGTTGAGGGAGTCTTATCAACAGTGCGAGTAGCTAGCTTGCCTGCCTGTTTTTCCCCTTGGCGACTAGGTGAGTTCATTGTTCTAAATTGCTTATTCGATACATATTTTTCTCGCCTTTGCCCCGCTTTTTCATAGCGTGACGGGGCGCTATGAACCACATGATTAGAGTAACGTGCTCGACGATGTGTCGTATTATGTTCCCAACGACGATACTCTCGATTGATCACGCGTTTTCTCGGGCTCCCGTGATAATAGCGACGCACGGGTTCACGGTGTATGACCACGTGCCGATTGTGCCAGTGAACACTTCCGAAAAAGAAGAACGTTGAAAGACGAATACTGGGTGACCAAAATACATTGCTATGATGGTGATAGCTCACATTATGGCGCCATTGCACTGGCGACGTAGCATGCCACCAATGCCCATACACTGCGTGTGGATTGTAATAAGGTACGTAAACGACTTCGCGCTGACGAGGCTCTATATAGATAATTTCCCTTGTGTTTTCTCGCTCGGTTTCCACCTCAATGTAGTCATTGGTTACTAAGTTACCCGTATTGTGTGCGTGTTGACGCAATACTTGCACACGGTCGAGCACGCGGCCTTGATTAATAAGTACGTTATCGCCAAGCTGTTGCAACCAGTCAAGATCACTGGCCATGGTGTTTAGCAACTCGGTAAAAGGGGCGAGTGCTTTCACACTGGGATCCCAAGAAACACTGGTCAGTACGTTTTCTACTTGCTCAGGTGTTAAGTGCTTGTTGCTTTGACGCCAGCGATCGGCAGCCACCACATCTAGAGGATAGGTTGAGGCAATCAATATATGGGTAAGCAGAGTGTCTGGATAAAGTGCAATAGGGGCAAGTATGCTGTCTAGCTGAGCATCAGAGTATTGCTCGGTGGACGCTGTGGCTTGCATTAAATTCGTGTTTGATTGCGCCAGCGCGGGAAGTGCGGTAGCACTAGAAAGTGCCACTATCACGGTTAGGGCTATGTTTTTCATACATTCTCCTTACATTGCGCAGCGAGAAAAAGCCATTCGTAATGCGCAATGTGGTTAGTCTGTATACGTTATAACCGCTTTATGATTAACCGAAGCTGAATAGAAAACGCCCACTTGGAGGTGGGCGCTTTAACAAAGAATATGGGGAGGACCTGATTTACAGGCAGATTATTTAAAAACGTGAGGGTCGAATGCGTGACCTAATTTCTCTGTTTTTGTTTTCAGATAATGCTTGTTGTCTTTGGTAATGCCGTGGTCGATTGGCTTTCGTCCTACCACGTCAATACTCAATGCCTTAAGCGCGGCCAACTTTTTAGGGTTGTTAGTCATTAGCTCAACGTGTTTCACGTTAAGCGTATCAAGCATAAGTTTGCAGATATCGTAGCTTCTTAAGTCGGCATCAAAACCAAGGTGCTCGTTTGCTTCTACCGTGTCCATGCCGCTATCTTGAAGGTTATATGCGCGTATTTTATTTAGAAGGCCTATACCGCGCCCTTCTTGTCGTAAATACAGCAACACACCGTAACCGTTATCGACAATATTCTGCATGGCTTTTTCTAGCTGGAAACCACAGTCGCATCGAGTGCTAAACAAAGAGTCGCCAGTCAAACATTCCGAGTGAATACGAATAGGAACAACGTCATCTTCTTTCCATTCACCATAGGAAAGCGCGACGTGCTCTTGTCCGCTGGCTTCTACAAAGCCGTGTATTTTAAAGTCACCCATACGTGTGGGTAATTTTGCGGTACTGACATATTCGTATTTAGGCTGTTTGCTACTCATGTTACTTCTACACTTTGAACAGTGGGCATTAAGTGGGGATGACTTCTCTTTTTGCAAGTCTATCATTTTATTATACGCGAGTAGACGCTTGTGCTATCACTTTTTTCGTATAAAACCTATCAAGGATGGTTATCACAAAGGCTGAAAGTCACGCAATGGAGCTGGTTTGGCGACGCCATACCCTTGGGCGAAATCGATCCCCATTTTTCCCAATTGGGTCATTGTGCTTTCGTCCTCAACAAATTCGCCAACGGTCTGCATACCCATCGCTTTCGCAACATCGTTGATTGAAGCGACCATAGCCGTATCGATGCTGTCATTCAGCATGTCCTTAATAAACATGCCGTCAATCTTAACCTGACTAACGGGCAAACTTTTAAGATAGCTATAAGAAGAGAATCCGCTGCCGAAATCGTCCAGTGCAAAGGAACAACCCAAGCGATTAAAAGTACTCATGAAGTTAAGTGTATCTTCCATCTTAATGATGGCGACAGACTCAATGACCTCAAAACAAATTTTGTCATAGGGAATTTTAAACGTTTCAAAGGCGTTCAGAATAAATAACGTAAAGTCTCTGTCAGCGAGAGAGTGGCAGTTTAAGTTAATACTGCATCGTCGCAATTCAGCGAGGTGTTCAGGGTTTTCTGATAGCCATTTAAATGTGTTTGTTACAACCCACTTGTCTACACTCACGTTCATCTCGAAACGCTCTGCAGTGGGCAAGAAGTTAGCAGGCTCCACCAAGGTACCGTCTTTCTCTCGTAGTCTTAATAATACTTCGTAGTAATGACCGTCGCTGGTTTTATTTAAAGGACGCAATGATTGATAGTACAGCTCGAAGCGGCCTTCTTCTAAGGCGTTGTTAATGGACGAGACCCAGTCTAGTTCGCGCTGGTAGCGCTGCATACTTTCGTCGTCTTTATTGTATCGGTGAACCTGATTCCTGCCTTGCTCTTTCGCGAAATAGCAGGCGGCATCTGCCATGCTCAAGTACTGACCCGGACTGACTTCGGTGTCGTCGCATACTACCATGCCTATGCTTACCCCTAGATTGAAAATGCGGTTGTCCCACATAAATCTATAGGCCTGCACAGCGTTCAATATTTTGACAGCGTTTAGGTATACTTCATCAACGCTAAGTTTCGTATACATAATGCCAAATTCATCGCCACCAAGTCGGCCTATTTGTGCATCAGAAGTAAGGGTGTTCTCAATTAAGCGCGATATGTCTTTTATCAGCACATCGCCCGCTTTGTGCCCGCACGTGTCATTCACCACTTTAAAACGATCTAAATCTAAGAAAAGTAAACAAACAGGGGAGGCGCTTGGTGCGGTTACCTTCTCTTTAAATAAAGTTTCAAACTGACGCCTGTTGTATACCCCTGTGAGCGAGTCGTGGGTTGCCAAATATTGAAGGCTAAGATCAGACTGCTTTTTCTCGGTAATATCAATAATAGAGCCATACAGAAAATTACCTTCTTCGCTTTCCCGCATCTGACATGACAGAGAAAACCAAAATTCGCTGCCGTCTTTGCGTCTTCCACGAATTTCCTTACCTGTGACATGGCCTTGTTGGGATACCTTACCTAATAATACTTGCCTGTCTTCGGGTGATGCATAAAACGTTAGCGTACTGGCCGCTTTCAGAAGCATTTCATCTTCGCTTTCATAACCAAACACCTTACACATAGCGGGATTGACAGATATTAATTTGCCATCCCACGTCGAGGTATAGTGTCCCTCCGCCGAGTTTCTGAACAAATCGTAGAAATGATTCAAACTCGCAATGGTCTCTGCCTGCGTTGATAGCTTGCGCTGATTCTTTGCTTGCTCTCTGGCGATGACAGAAAACCCAAAACATAAGAACCCGAGAGTGACGAATATCAGCATGCCTGTAGCGACTTCAATCGTGTAAATAAGGTCGCTGAAAAGGGTGAGCGTAACTAATGCGTAGAAAGCGAAAAACGATAGCCACGCGAGTATATATGTGGTGCTAACTACGCGGGTGTTTTTGTCTTTGAAAATAAGTGCAAGAGCGACGTGATAAAGCCCCATGGCAGCAGTAAGCAGTAGTAACGAGATAGTGGTGTTATAGGCGTTGGTCGTTAAGCAATAGACGGTAGCTGCGATTGGAACAGCGTAATTAACCAACCGCAACAGGAGTGGCACGGGTGAAAAGAGGTGATGATTCACTTTCGCAATACAAAGAAGAAGCATACCTAGACATACCGCGTAAAAACGTTCACTGGCATTAGTCAAATTAGGCCAGAGCGCAAGCCCCCCTTCTGTAATAAACAACAGAGCAATGATTACGAGGGTGGCCATGGTGAGCCAAAAGCGAGTAGGGATGCGCTGTGTCAAATAAGAGAATAAATAGTAAAGTGCAATGAGTGTTAGCGCGCCGAATACCGCGCCGAGCAACACCAACATGTTCGTGTCATGCTGTGCTAGCAAGTCTCTTTCCCATAGGGCAATGGGGAAATATTCAAGACCATCATCTTTTACGGAAATCAAAAGTTGAGCATTTTGATAGGGCTGCAGCGTAAATCCAAGCCGTATGTTGGGAATGGGTTGTTTTAACGAAAAGTCGCCCTTACCTGCTTGGTAGCGATAAGACTTGATAATACGTTGACTGCTATCGAGTAAATAAATTTGTAAATCATCGACGTTTAGTCGTTCCATATTAAGCACTAGAGGGATAGGGCTATAGCCAGAGTGAGTTAGCTTTGTGGAATACCAAATTTGCTCACGCGCTTTTGGGCTTGCCAAGGACGGCTTAGACGCATTGCCGTTTAAAATATCAAAATAGGTAGCACTGTTTGGCGCAAGAGAGAGCTCTGCATGTTGGTTGATGATGGCTCGCTCAAATGATTCATTGATAACAAGTTGGCTGCTAGCCAGCGCGTTACAACAAACCATCACCCAACCAATGATTATTGCTATTGCATACTTTGTTAGCCGGGCTATTACCACTTGTTAATTCCTTAGAGCACGCTTTTTTGGGGTCTTTGGTTTGGAAATGCGATTAGCCGCTAAGTCTACTAACCCCAAGTGTTTTTCTAGAATAATACTAGTCAGCGTAAAAAGCCAAGCACAAAGCAAATCACCCTAAGCGTGGGTAAGATAATCAAAAATAGCGCGAGTAGACTGCTGCGTGCCAATGGGTTCTAGCCAGATTGCTTCGCACAGCCACTCTATACAAAGCATGCATTGAAATGCAGTATCGCTAGATTGTGTTGTGATGATGGCTTGAAAGCGATCTGCTCCCCAGTCAGTTTCAGATATCGAGAAATTAAATAGCGAACAGAAGTGCGATACCCACTGTTGGGTTTTTAGTGGTGTGGCAGGTAGTTCAAGGCAAATTTCGACGCTTTGTTCGCTAATTCTGGTATGTTGTTGAACATCTTGAAGAGTAAAAGGTTGCATAGTTCTGTCAATTTATTGGTTTATGTAAACCTGCTAGCATTAATAAGTGTATATAGTACAACACAATAACAACAGCGTTAATTCAAGCGCATTAAGGACGGGGTATGCTAACACTACATCATTTAAATAACTCTCGCTCACAGCGAATACTTTGGCTACTTGAGGAGCTGGGTGTAGAGTATAAAATAGAATTCTATCAACGAGATAGCCAAACTAATTTGGCGCCAGACTCGCTGCGGGCAGTACATCCGCTAGGTCGCTCACCTGTTCTAACCACGCCCCACGGCCCGATTGCTGAATCTGGCGCTATTGTAGAGTATCTCGTGCGCTATCACGCGAGTGAGTCGTTTGCTGTTCCGCAAGATCCAGAAGCACTTCAGCAATATTGGTTTTGGCTCCATTTCGCAGAAGGCTCGCTAATGCCGCCTCTTGTTGCGAATCTAGTATTAGAAAAAGCACGCCAAAAAGGGTCTAAGCCATTTTTTATAAAGCCGGTCACTAACAAACTGATAGACGGTATTTTAAATGCTTATTATGGTCCTAATTTAGCGCAGAGCTTACGTTACGTAGAATCTTATCTATCGAAAAATACCTGGTTTGCCGGCAATGAACCCACCGGGGCAGACGTGCAAATGATCTTTCCATTGGAATCTTTAGTTGCGAGCGGTAGAGCCAAGGATTTTAGCGCAATTCAAGGCTATGTTAAGCGCGTCCATGCGCGAGAAGCATACAAAGCGGCGTTAGAAAAAGGCGGCGAATACGCGTACGCTTAAATGCAGCGCTTCTCTTTAAGGGTTTAACAGAGGGGTTAGGAGGGAAATTTCCCCTAATGCTCTCGGTTAATATAACCATCGATTAACTGAATAAACGCGTCGCCATACCGCTCTAGCTTGGTTTGACCTACGCCGCTCACGTCTAGCAATGTGTTGCGTGTGGTGGGGAGTTTGCAAGCCATATCAACGAGGGTGGCGTCGCTAAACACGACGTAGGGCGGCACCTCGTTTTCTTCTGCAAGAACTTTTCGCAAATGCTTAAGGCGAGTGAATAATGTTCTGTCGTAATTAGCTGGAGCCTGCTTGGCTTTTTGCTTATCAGGCTTGAACTCCAACCGAGGTACAGCAAGTTGAACAGCAACTTCGCCTTTTAGCACCGGGCGGGCGGCTTCAGTTAGACGCAATGCCGCGTGTGCTGTGATGTCCACACGAATAAGCCCCTTGTGTACCAACTGATTGATAATATTGTGCCAGTAGCTATCAGACTTATCTTTGCCTATGCCGTAGGTGGAAAGCTGATGATGACCTGCCTCTTGTAGGCGTCGCAACTGCTTTCCTCGCAATACATCGATAACATATTGGCTAGCAGCTTGTTGAGAAAGCCGAAGTACACAGGACAATACTTTTTGCGCAATCACTAAACCGTCAATCATCTTCGGCGGGTCGAGGCAAATATCACAGTTACCGCAGGCGCTATCGCTGAACTGCGAAAAATAGTTGAGCAATACTTGACGACGACACGTTTGTGCCTCTGAAAATGCCTCCATGGCAGCAAACTTTTGTAGCTCGATTTGATTTCGCTCGGCAATCTCGCCTTGTTCAATCCATTGCTTTACGCGAGCTGCATCTTTTTCATCAAACAATAGTAGCGCTTCAGACGCCAAGCCGTCTCGCCCAGCACGGCCTGTTTCTTGATAATAACTTTCCACACTGCGGGGCACATCGTGGTGAACAACGTAGCGAACGTTTGATTTATTGATGCCCATTCCGAAGGCGACGGTAGCCACCACAATGTCGACCTTGTCGTTGAGAAATTGGCGCTGAACCAACTCTCGCTCATCACTGTCCATGCCTGCGTGATAGGCCGCACAGCGAAAGCCTTGTCTGAACAGCTTTGCATGTAGGTCGTCTACTTTAGCTCGGCTATTACAATAAATTATGCCGCTGCCTTCTTGCTGTTTTACATACGCAACCACCTGGTCGAAAGCTTTATACTTACTCATAACGCGGTAGCGAATATTGGGCCTGTCAAAGCTTCCCTTATAAACCAACGGGTCTTGCAGGTTCAGTTGGGTAAGTATGTCTGCTTGAGTTGCAGTGTCTGCTGTGGCGGTTAGCCCGATAACTGGGATATGAGGAAAGCGAGACTTTATTTGACCTAGCGCGCGGTAATCTTGCCTAAAGTCATGGCCCCAGTGCGACACACAGTGTGCTTCATCAATGGCAAATAGGCTAATGTCAGCGTGTGAAAGTGACTGCTGAAAGTAATATTGCATGAGCCGCTCAGGTGAGACGTAAAGCAGCTCAAGTTTACCGGCTTGTAATGCATCGTTGATGCGCCCTTGCTCATCAATGTCTAGTGTAGAATTGAGATATGCCGCCTTTACACCTAAGGCTTTAAGTTGTTCTACCTGATCTTGCATTAAGGAAATTAGGGGAGAAACAACAATGGCCGTGCCGCTTCGCACCAGAGCAGGAATCTGATAGCACAGAGACTTACCACCGCCTGTGGGCAGTAGTACAAGTGCGTCTTTACCTTCACATACTTGGTGAATGACTTCGCCCTGACCGTCGCGAAATGCGTCGTAACCGAAGACATCTTTTAAGATAGTTTCAGGTGTTTTTGCGCTTCGCGATTGAGGCTCGGATTCTAATGAAGCTATTGCAGTAGTCATGGCGCTGGATTTTACGCGTTTTTGGCGATGTCTTCACGGGGCAATTGCAAAAACTAGACGAAAATTCAGTGTAAGCATGATTCAGCAACCGGAAGGCGGTTATAGGTGTTTGGATTTTGAGCAGGTTGGGAGTTCTCACGTTTTGTAAACTCACAGGCGGATCAAATCGTATAACTTATCTTGATTAACTAACATTGGTTGGATGAATTTCCCTTCTCGTTATCTTCAATAGTAACGTTATTGATACTTTGACAATAAAGGGATTCAGCATGTCTCTCAGTGAGCATACTAAGGTTAGTAAAAAAATAGACCACCAAGTTATGATCAATCATGTGATTGCGCTTTTTCGTGATAATATGCCGTTTAACCAGTTGTTGGGCTTAGAATTTATTACGCAAGGCACTGGGGTAGAAACGCAGATTTCTTTGCATCTTAATTGGCAGCCCACGCTTACCGGCAACCCAATGCAAAAAATTCTACACGGTGGTGTAACAGCGACTATGCTAGACACCATCGGCGGTTTAGTTTCGATTGTAGAAACCATCAAACAAACCGCACTTGAACACCTTGCGGACCTTCAAGTTAGATTGCCTACCATGGGCACGATTGATATGCGCGTTGACTACTTAAGACCGGGAAGAGGTGAGCGTTTTATCGCAACAGCGGCGGTCATACGCAAAGGCAGTAAACTAGTGGTTTGCAGAATGGAATTGCACAATGAAAAAGGCGATCATATAGCCTTTGGGACAGGTACTTACATGCTCGGGTAATATGCTTGAAAGTAAGCTTTCACCAATCCCGTATAGCGGTACTTGCGTTGTGTAAAGGAAGTGAGTGGTATTAACGGGAGGTGCAGCATGGCAGAGCCATTACCAGATTTAATTGAAGAGATTGTTACTGACAGTATGAGTGATGATCCAGCAACCTTGTTGGCCGCTTTAGCAGGACAAGACGAGGTATACATTGCGTCTCTTTTAGAATCACTACCCGTAGAGAAGCGTTTGACGGTGTGGGAAGGCATACCGCGCGACCGCAAGCTCGATGTATTGGTTGAGATGCGTAGCGACCCTCGTGAAATTCTCATCGACAATACACCACATGACGAGTGGGCATCTATTTTTAACGGCATTGACGCCGAGGACTTACTAGAGCTTCTCGATTCACTCCCAAAACGCTTGGTCGATATGGCCTATGAGTCTCTTGACTCTAAAGAACGTAAATATTTTAGAGAAGCCACGCAGTTTCCTGATAATCAAATTGGTCACTGGGTAAATCACGAGCAGCTAGTTCTGCCGTCCAATGCAAAAGTGCGTGAGGGCTTGCGTTTACTGAGAAGAGAGATACCACAGCATTGCGACAGTATTTTTCTGGTCAACCGCTCGGGGCAATTTTCTGCACTGGTAAAAATTAGTCATCTCTTTACTGCCCAAGATCACGTGTCGTTGTTTGATTTATCCGAAGAAAACGTAACAACTATTCAAGGCGCCGACGACACCATGAATGCGTCGCTTCTTGTTCAACGCTCTGGGTTGGCATCATTGCCGGTGGTTGATGAGAACAATAAGCTGCTTGGTCGCTTGGATGTGACGTCGGCTAGCGAATTAGTGAATGAATTTTACGAACGTCAGGTGATGGCGTCTGCAGGTATGGATGAGGACGAAGATTTGTTCTCGCCAGTGGCGAAAAGCGCACGCAACAGAGCACTGTGGTTGGGCATTAACTTACTCACAGCATTTCTAGCTTCGTGGTTTATTGGTCTGTTCGAAGGCACGCTTCAACAGGTTGTTGCCCTTGCCGTACTAATGCCAGTAGTGGCGAGTATGGGAGGGATTGCTGGAAGCCAAACGTTAACGCTAATTGTGCGGGGGCTAGCGCTAGGACAGGTGACCCCAGCTAACTTAAGGGCGCTGATGGTGAAAGAGCTCAAAGTCGGTGGTGTGAACGGCGTTATCTGGGCGTTAGTGATAGGTGTTGTTGCCTATTTTTGGTTCACTGATGCCATGTTGGGTCTGGTTATTTGCTTAGCTATTTTATTCAATATAGTGGCAGCAGCGTTGGCTGGTGTATTTGTGCCCGTAATTCTTGATAAACTCAAAATAGACCCTGCCTTATCGGGCTCGGTTATCCTAACAACGGTTACAGACATTGTAGGGTTTGTGGCTTTCCTAGGTTTGGGTACCTTGTTTTTACTTTGAACTAGGTTTCTTTATTAGGCCGTAAACAGCAGGTTTGTCAGAACATGCGTAAACGGAGCGCCGAGTTAGCGAGGCATGCCTAAGCGGACTAGATTAAAAACGGCAGGCAAGAGTGGTTAATCTTCGTCTAATGCCTGCTTATCTCTTTTGGAAAGCGGTAAAGGTTGTGTATTTCTTGAAGCTGATAAACAATACGCGCCTTGTTATCTTGACAGTCTATGGAGCCAGCCTTGTCTAAGCAAGCCAGTGCCGCTCAAGTCGGTGTAATATGTGCTATTGCCGCATACAGTATGTGGGGCGTAGCGCCTGTTTACTTTAAACAGCTTATGGTATTGCCGGCTGCTGAAATATTGATGCACAGGGTGATATGGTCAGTCATTTTATTAGTTGGTCTTATCGCCGCGTTGAAACAATGGCCCAAAGTGGGCGCCGCGTTTCGCAACAAACGGGTTATGCAAATATTATTTGTTGCTGGACTTCTGCTTGGTGCAAATTGGCTTTTGTTTATTTGGGCCATTAATAACGACCATATTCTTGACGCAAGCTTAGGCTATTACATCAATCCCTTAATCAATGTTTTCTTGGGTCGATTGTTTTTAGGCGAGAGGCTGCGCAATCTACAGCGTGTAGCCGTTGGGCTTGCCGTTATTGGCGTTGCTATTTTAGTCTTCTCTTACGGGCATGTACCGTGGATTGCCCTAGTGTTAGCCGGTAGTTTTAGCGTATATGGTTTGCTTAGGAAGCAAGTTGCGGTCGATTCTCTACCTGGTCTTTTCATTGAAACTCTTATGCTATCTCCGCTAGCCGTTTTTTATTGGGTGTTTTTTGGCTCCGAGTACAGCAATTTACTCAATAACGATGTCTCATTGAACATGCTTATTGTGGCGGCAGGCATCGTAACTACCGCCCCGTTGCTGTGTTTTACTGCTGCGGCAAGGCGAATTATGTATTCAACATTAGGCTTCTTTCAGTATATTGGGCCAACGCTGATGTTTGTGCTGGCTGTCTACTTGTACGGAGAACCTCTTGAGGAGTCGAGACTTGTGACGTTCGGCTTCGTATGGGTAGCACTTATCTTATTCAGTGCCGATTCTCTAATAAATTATCGCAGTCAGCGTCAAGCTCGTAAGCTCGCAGTAGAGCAGTAAATCAGTTTAAAATGTCCGTACTATGTACTATTTGTTGTTTCACTTTGATATAGAACCACTATACCTGTGGCAACACGCCGCGATTACGAACATTTTAACTCTCGCTGAGAGGGTAATTATCTATGCGGACAGGTATTACATAGCGGTTCGTGTGGTTCGAGGTGTAGGGCGGGGGGCCATATCGTCGAGGGGTTAAAGCAGTGTGCCTTGTTCTAAGTTGGGCGCGTCAGGTGGTTCGCACTTGACCTGATTACGGCCGCTATTTTTTGCTGCGTATAGCTGCTTGTCAGCAAGGCTTAGCAGCTTATCGACCCGCTGCGTGTGGGCGCCGCTTACCCCAATACTGCACGTCACTTTAATGTTCGTTTTAGGAAGCTGTATCACTTCGGCTTCGACGACCTTTCTGAAGTCTTCTAAGCGTTCACAAGCTTCGGTAAGCGAAGTTGATGGCATATAAATGCAAAACTCTTCGCCACCAAATCGAGAAATGATCTCGTCAGGAAAATAAAATTCAATCAGCGCTGCGACTGCTTTTAAAACAATGTCGCCAGCGTCATGTCCATAAGTGTCGTTTATCGATTTAAAAAAGTCTAAATCGATAAGAGCAAGTGCGTGATCTTCTGATAGGTTTTGATGCTGAACCGTAAGCATGTAGAAAAAGTGACGCCTATTGGGTAAGCCTGTCAAATAATCCGTATTGGCAACCCTGCGAATTTCCTCAACACTCTCAATATACTCAACATTTTGCATTACGCGGCACAAAAACTCCTCATGACAGTAGGGCACACGAAGGAAATCGTTAGCTCCACTTTTAATAAAGTGGGCAGACATGAGCATGCCTTTTCCTCCCGCTATGCCCATTATCGATAGCTGTTCTTTTGAAAAAGCCTTTCTTAAACCCGCCACAAAATGTGTACCAGTCATATCGGGAAGCGTGTTATCTGTAATAACAAGGCGCACGTTTTTATTTTCAGATAAGCACTGCATAGCATCGGTGGCAGTTAAGCACTCGAAAGCGATAAAGTTATGGCGCTGAAGTAGAGATACGGTTCTTGTACGAAGCACTCGGTTTGTGCTGACTACGACTACGCCGGTGGACTTGTTTTTCTCAAGCCGACTAATAAGACGATTTAAATAATCGTAATTCTGAGAGTTTTCTTTCGGAATATAATCGACAACATCCCGTTCTAGTACTTTATCGCGAATAGTGTTGTCTAGGCTTTCCGTAGTAGCTATGGTGGGAATGAAAGACTCAACTGCAAAGTCGATAGCCTCGCCTTTAGGCGCATCAGGAAGTGAATAGGCAACAATGGCGCATAAAAAGGTTTCGGGCATGTTTTGCGAAAATCGTGCTTTTCCCTCTATCAGCGACGTTGCACCAACAGGCGTAAGGCCTGCACGTCGCACGAGTTTCGCAATGAGTTCAAGGTTGCCTTCACCATTTTCGATGATCAGCACATGTTGCTGCATACATTTCAACTAAGGTTAAGGCTGCCTTGCCACATTAATAAATTACGCCTTCTCCAGCTTTGCGTAAGCAAGTACCAGCCACTTGCTGCCAAATTCATCGAAGTTTACTTGAACTCGGCCGTGCTCACCACTACCTTCGTAATTAAGCACTATACCTTCGCCGAATTTACGGTGTACAACGCGTTCGCCTAAACTAAATCCGGTTTCTTCAAAACTCGCATGTGAGGTAGCCTGGCTGAATCGGTTATGTACCGGGCGCGAGATCGTTGACTTTAATCTCACCTCTTCGACGCAATCTGCTGGCATTTCGCGAATAAATCGAGAGGCAGTGTGATACTTGTCCTGCCCATATAATCGACGACTTTCAGCATAAGTGATATACAACTTTTGCATAGCCCTGGTCATTCCAACATAGCAAAGCCTGCGTTCTTCTTCCATTCTGCCAGGCTCATCGTTGGTCATTTGGCTAGGGAACATGCCTTCCTCCACACCGGCCAAAAATACCAGTGGAAATTCCAAACCCTTCGCGGTGTGAATAGTCATCATTTGCACGGCATCTTGATCTTTGTCTGCTTGTGTCTCGCCGGCTTCTAAAGATGCGTGAGCCAAAAACGCCGCAAGAGGCGTCATTTCCTCAGCTTCGTCAGGCACGATAAAGGTTTTACATGCGGTAACCAGTTCTTCTAAGTTTTCCAATCGAGCTTGCGCTTTTTCACCACGTTCGGCTTGATACATCGCGTAAAGACCCGATTGTTTTATGGCTTTATCCGCTTGTTGATCAAGCGATTCATCCAAGGTCGATTGTTCAAGCTCTGTAATAAGTAGCACGAAGCTTTGCATTGCATTCAATGCTCGACCTTTGAACCCGCCTTCGTTGATAAGCAGTTGGCAGGCCTGCCACATAGAGCAGCTGTGCGCGCGAGCTGTTTCGCGCACCTGTGATAGGGTTTTTTCACCAATCCCCCGACTTGGGGTATTTACCACACGTTCAAATGCGGCGTCGTCATGCGGGTGGCTTACCATGCGCATGTAGCCTAGGGCATCTTTAATTTCTTGACGTTCGAAGAAGCGCAAGCCGCCGTAGATACGGTAGGCTAATCCCTCGTGGAGTAACGCTTCTTCTAGAACTCGGGACTGAGCGTTGTTTCTGTAAAGAATTGCGGTATCGCTTAGGGCATTGCCTTGGTTAAGCCAGTTTTTAATCTTCGAAACAATAAATCGCGCTTCGTCTAGTTCGTTAAAACCTGCATATACAGAAATTAGCTCGCCCTGAGCGTCTTCGGTCCAAAGCTCTTTCCCTAAACGGCCCGTGTTATTGTCGATAACCGTGTTCGCCGCTTTCAGGATGTTGCCGGTTGAACGATAGTTCTGTTCAAGACGAATGGTATTAGGTTCATTAAAATCTTTGAGGAAGTGCTGAATATTATCGACATTTGCACCACGCCAGCCATAGATAGATTGGTCGTCGTCTCCAACAATCATAATGTTGTTATTACCGCCACTACAAAGCATGCGAAGCCAAGCGTATTGAATATTGTTGGTATCTTGAAATTCGTCGACCAGCACTGCGCGGAAACGGCGTTGGTAGTGAGCGAGTACTTCTGGATTTTTAGCCCACAGTTCATGAGCCCGTAATAGCAACTCGGCAAAGTCAACTAAGCCAGAACGGTCGCAGGCATCCTGATATGCAGCATATACTTCACGCATGGTTTTTTGGATATGATCGCCATGGGTTTCTATGTGCTGAGGGCGTAAACCCTCGTCCTTATTGCCATTGATATACCATTGGATTTGGCGGGGAGCCCAATGTTTTTCATCTAGGTTCATGGCTTTAAGAATTCGACGAATTAAGCGGTACTGGTCGTCAGAATCGATAATTTGGAAATTTTCCGGAAGATTTGCCTCTGCGTGATGGGCACGTAGTAAGCGATGTGCTAGTCCGTGGAAGGTACCAATCCACATATTGTGTAGACTGCGCCCCATAAGCGATTCGATACGGCCGCGCATTTCTTTGGCCGCTTTATTCGTAAAGGTTACTGCTAATATCGAGAAAGGCGCGATGTTTTCGACTTCCATCAACCACGCAATACGATGCACTAATACGCGGGTTTTACCACTACCTGCGCCGGCAAGTACTAAAGCGTTAGACAATGGGGCTGCTACAGCTTCACGTTGTTTGTCGTTAAGCTCGTCTAGCAGTCGAGATACATCCATAATGTGGTACCTGTTGGTTGATAATTTTATACATTCAGCAGCCGATTATTATGCCATCTGACTGTGAATTTATACAGTCTAGTTTTCTACACACCCTTTATCGTAATGTTTTACCTTTTAACGTTTATTACCAAGCAGTAACACAACAAATTACAAAAGAGGGGAAGGGGCTATATTCAGTAGCAACGGTTAGATCTTGTAGGCCTTTGCTATAACAAATTAATCAGATAGATTGATCGATTTTAACGCTAAGGCGGTATCACATCGGTATTGCACCACACCAAACTCAGGTAAACTTTGTACCTGAATCGATATGCTTTACTTTGCAGCACTCAATCGTAGATTGATATTGTTAAGCAGTGGCTAACAGACCGAATCTACCATACGTGATACTTATACATTAACGGAACATGCTCATGACCGCACTTTCTACGCCAATCGACTTTTGGTCGACGCTAAAACAAGAAGCGCAAGTTGTTGCAGAAAAAGAACCTTTGCTGTCTAGTTATGTGCATGCCAGTGTGCTTGCTCATCATAACTTCGAGTCATCGTTGAGCTTTATCTTGTCGAACAAAATGGCAGATGACGTTATGCCTGCCATTGCGATCCGCGAAGTATTTGATGAAGCCTACCTGCTAGAGCCTGGGATAAGTGAAGCCGCTACGGCAGACATTCTCGCAATTAAAGCGCGAGATGCAGCAGTAAATGATTACCTTACTCCGTTACTGCATTTTAAAGGCTTTCACGCTGTACAAGTGCACAGAATGGCGCACTACCTTTGGATGCATGGTCGCCATCAACTCGCACTGTTTTTGCAAAGTCGTAACTCAGCAAGTTTTGGGGTCGATATTCATCCCGCAGCGCGCATTGGCAAAGGCGTTATGTTCGACCACGCAACGGGTATTGTAGTGGGTGAAACCGCAGTGGTTGAAGATAACGTGTCAATCTTGCAAAGCGTTACCCTTGGTGGGACCGGCAATGAATCGGGCGACCGCCATCCTAAAATTCGCCAAGGCGTGTTAATTGGCGCTGGAGCGAAGATTTTAGGCAATATCGAAATAGGTGAAGGCTCTAAAGTTGGCGCAGGCAGCGTGGTACTTAATAACGTACCAGCCCACGTTACCGTGGTGGGCGTTCCCGCTAAAGTGGTCGGCAGACCGGTTTGTGAAAGCCCCTGCGAATCTATGCGCCAAAACGTACTAGAAGATAACTAAGATTTGCGGGTTTGAGTTCATTTCGCCTTCACCCTTCGTCAAAGGTTAATGTACCCTAGCCCCAGATTTAAACGGTTAAAGTACTCTGACCCCCCAAATTCATAGGAATTGGGTGAGTTCGTTGAGGTTGTCTAGCGCTACGTGAGGAAGCACGCTTACAGGTTCATTCGCTAATTTCATCGGTCTGTTACAGGCATACCAAGCTGCCTGATAGCCAGCATTAATCGCCCCTTTTACATCCTTAATAATATTATCCCCTACGTGAAGAATATGGGGGGGCGCGATACGCAAGCATGTGGCTGCTTCATCAAACATATCTCGAGCCGGTTTCATCGGTCGCGTGGTGCTGGCGTGTAGTATGGTCTCGAAATAACCATCAATACCTATTTTTTGGGCATTAACATTGCCATTCGTGATACCGACTAACGGCAGTCTATCGCTCAGCTTTTTAAGTGCTTGATGTACATCTTCAGCCAGCTCAAAGTTGCTCCTAGCGTCATAAAAGCAGTTGAAACAGGCTTCTACCGCTTCCCTAATATCATTACTTTTGCTTACGTCAATCTCGACTTTATCTGCCGAGGTGCCTGAAAGGGCGGCGGTCAAAACAACACGTCTAAGCTGCCCCATATCTGAGGCTAAACGTCTATCCTTAGCAATCGCAGCACGTTTAAGATGTTGCCAATCGTTTGGTGTGAGGGCCGCCGCTTTTTTGTGATGCTTCGCAATATGCGCCTGCAGCGCCTGCTCAGCCCGGCGAATGATAGGTTCATTATCGTAGAGCGTGTCGTCAAGGTCGAATGTCATGGCATCGACGTGGTTGATAGACCTAAAAAACTGCATGGATAACCCTTAGTATAGCTTTACTTCTTGTGCGCGCGTGGATGAGCCGCATCATAGACGTTGGCGAGATGCTGAAAATCGAGATGGGTATAAACCTGTGTGGTCGACAAATTAGCGTGACCCAATAACTCTTGAACCGCCCGCAAATCACCGCTTGATTCTAATACGTGCGTGGCAAAAGAATGGCGCAGTTTGTGAGGGCTAACTTTTTGTGAAAGCGACTGCTCTTTTGCCATTTTATCAAGACGATTAGCAACCTGTCGGTTTGAAATGCGGGTTTTGCGTTTACTTACAAATACCGCACTTTCATAGGGTGATGCATAGGCAGGACGCACTTTTAACCATGAATTAAGTGCTCTTTGTGCGTGTCGACCTAGTGGCAGAATGCGTTGTTTGCTGCCTTTCCCCATGACTTTTACTGTGCCGTCTTTGAGGCAGTCTGCTAGGTTTAAGCCGGTCAATTCGCTTAAACGCAATCCGCAGCCATAAAGAAGCTCAAACATGGCGATATCTCTGAGCTGCATACCTTCATCATCTTCACCACTTGTTGGTGCGGCGTTGAGCAGCTGCTGCATTTCATCAACACTAAGCTGTTTAGGGAGGGGTTTTCCTTGCTTGGGCGCTTGAATTCCTTCTACGGGATTACTGAAAAGCTGTTGGTGATCGATTAAATACTGACAGAACGTTCTCAGTGCTGACAATCTCAGTGCAATGCTGCGGGCGCTGTGCCCCGACATTTTCGCATCCGCCATAACGCGCTTTATATCGCTTGGAGTAAGTCCAGACCATTCATAAAGGCCAAGTAACTTGGCAACCTCAGTGAGTTGGCGCTGATAGTTTTTGATAGTGTGGAGGGATAGACCTCGCTCTACCTGAAGGTGGAGTAAAAACTTATCTAGCCACGCCTGGCAAGACTCACTTACAAGCGCGTCCGCAGACACTGACGTTAATACCCCATCATTTCAGGCAAGATAATATTAAGCACTTGCTGAAGTTGTTGAAGCAAGAGGGTATCCATATCTGGCGTAAAGTGACTTGCGTCGCTGCTGCTTATCCCCAAGATACCTAACTCTCGATTATCGCCAAGCAACATCAGTGCAACAGACTCAGCGGGACTTTCTCCGAATAATAGCTGGCGCTCGTGCTGGGACAATCGACCAAAAAAGAAATTGGTATTTTTAAAGCGTTTCTCTGTGAATAAACGCTGCTGTAGCTCCGGAATGGCGTGTGGACCCTTGAAGCTTTTTATCACGGCTGAAGAGAGTTGCAAACGTTCTTGAAGGACATCTTCTAGCGTAAACTGTACTTCGGCTACGCTCTCACAGCGTAAGAGTTGTACGTTTAAGTCGGTATAAACCCGATAAATTTTTTCGTTTTGCTTGGCAATACTCACTAACTGGTTAAGTTTGAAGTTAAGTTGCCTTACTTTCTGTCGCAGCTGCTCACTTTGTATTTCTACCAGCGATACGCTACCTTTGTGCTCATGAGGAAGCTTAATTTTTTCCAGTAGGTCAGGGTGTTGGGCAAAGAACTCGGGGTGTTCTAGCAAAAACCTGCGCACATCTGAACTCGACAATTCAGATGTGTCGTTAAATGGCTCAATTAATTGCGTGGCGTTAGACTGCCCCGATAAGTCGCTCATATATTTATCTGTCCGTCATATACGTGTTCGGCAGGCCCTGTCATTTTGAGTACGTTATCTGGGCCGGGCCAGCGTATACGTAAACTGCCCCCGGGTAAGTCTACCCTTACATCTTTTCCTAATTTACCCTGTATTTGACCAATTGCAACTGCCGCGCATGCGCCACTGCCACAGGCAAGGGTTTCGCCAGAACCCCGTTCAAAGACTCTAAGCTTTATGTGAGATTCATTGATAACCTGCATAAAGCCTACGTTTACGCCTTCGGGAAAGCGCTCGTGTCTTTCAACAAGAGGGCCAAGTTCTGCGACATTTGCAGTATCAACGTCGTCAACTTCCATCACACAATGTGGGTTGCCCATTGAGGCCGAGCCGATAAATAAGGTGCTTTCACCTACGCGCAAGATATAGGTATTTTCTTGTTTGTTAGCTTTTAAAGGAATATTGGCCGGTTCAAATTCTGGTTTACCCATATTAACGGTTACTTGACCGTCTTTTTCTAGGTAAAGCACCATTTTTCCCGCTTTGGTGCTAACCACAATTTTGTTACGGTTAATCAATCCCTTCTGTTTGACAAAGCGCGCAAAACAGCGTGCTCCGTTTCCACACTGTTCTACTTCTGAGCCATCCGCATTAAAAATACGGTAGTGAAAGTCTTGCTCTGGATCGTAAGGCGGTTCAACCATCAACAGCTGGTCAAAGCCAATGCCGAAATTACGGTTAGCCAATTGCTGAATTTTTTCTTTAGAGAAAAATACGTTTTGAGTAACGTTATCAATAACCATGAAGTCGTTACCCAAACCGTGCATTTTTGAAAATTGGACCTGCATTAAACGCGCATCTTTCTTGTTAGTTTGTCTCTAGTTTACGGAAGTTTATGCTCACCTTGCCAGAGATCTTTTTGTTTTTCTCTTTCGCGAACCACAATTGCCTTTTCACCATCAACCATGATTTCTGCTGGACGACAGCGACTGTTGTAGTTTGACGCCATGACAAAACCATAGGCACCCGCACTGCGAACAGCAAGTAGGTCGGTGGGTTCAATGGCTAATTCGCGGTCTTTGCCTATGAAATCGCCGGTTTCGCATACGGGGCCAACGACATCATAAATGCGGGGTGTTGCCGAGCTTTCCTGCTTCACAGGAATAATTTTTTGCCAAGCGGAGTAAAGCGCTGGACGCAATAGGTCGTTCATTGCTGCGTCGACAATCGCAAAGCTTTTCTCTTCACCCTCTTTAATAAACTCAACCTCGGTAACCAGAATGCCTGCATTAGCGGCTATAGCGCGGCCAGGTTCTAGAATAAGCTTCAGGTTTTCGCGGCCAACCATTTTTTCAGCCATGGCTTGAGCATAAGCTTTCGGATGAGGAGGCTGTTCGTCGTTATACGTTACGCCAAGACCACCACCTACATCTAAGTGTTCAATAATGATATTGCGCTCGGCCAGCTCATCAATAAGCAGAAGCAGGCGTTCTAGTGCATCAACAAACGGACCAATTTCCGTTAGCTGTGAGCCGATGTGGCAGTCCATACCGACTACATTTAAGTTGGGCAAAGACGCAGCCAGTTCATAAGTTGCGAGGGCGCGCTCCCGGGCAATGCCGAACTTATTGGCTTTCAAGCCGGTTGAAATGTAAGGATGCGTTTTGGCATCTACATCAGGATTAATACGAAGCGATATTGGCGCTTTAACGCCCAGTTCACCAGCCACCTCGTTAATACGATGCAGTTCAGGCTCTGATTCTACGTTGAAGCACATGATGCCCTGTTCAAGGGCATAGCGGATTTCGTCGTGCTTTTTACCCACGCCGGAAAATACCACTTTACTGGCGTCACCACCTGCCTCGATAACACGGGCTAGTTCACCAGCAGACACGATATCAAAACCTGAGCCTAGCTTAGCGAGAACGCTTAAAACACCGATGTTTGAGTTAGCTTTGACGGCGTAGCACACAAGATGAGGATGCTCACCAATTGCATCGTTAAACGCATGCCAATGACGTTCTAACGTAGCACGTGAATATATATAAACGGGTGTTCCGTATTGCGCTGCAATATCAGAAACAGCCACTTTTTCAGCATGTAGCTGACCTTCGCTGTAGGCAAAGTAATCCACTAGTTCTGTTCTCCAGAGGTAGGTGCGGGGGAAGTGTTGTTATCGCCAAGTGAAGTGTCGGTTTCTAGCGTGCTAGAAGACGCTGGTTCAGCCGACGTGTTTTGTGCAGGCGCTTCAGGAATATAAAGCGCCCCTTTGTAACCACAGCCACACAATGCTATGAGTGTTAGCAAGAAAACTACTGACTTTTTAAGCACGAAAAATCCCGCGAAGAATACGACAAATGCCGCTATCATCGCATTGCGGTATTAAATTGCAAGAGCCAATAAGCGTTCTTGCGTTTTATCACCGTATCGAACGTTTTTCCATAGCGCATCACATAGGCTCTGGGTATCAGAAAAGTCTTTGTTTTTAAGCCAATCAATCAGAATGTGGGGATTGTCTGGGAAAGCAATCGCTTCGTTTCCGGGCGCCTCAAGCCACTCTTCCACAATGTCAGTGTCTAATTGAAAAAGGGTTTGGCATAGATCAAGTTTGTCTAAGGTAAGTACATTCGACAACTGCTCAAATTGACCGTGCAATGGCTTTATGAGGAGTTTTTTGCCTAGCTGCAATGCCTCGCTAGACAGTTCAAAGCCCCCATTTGCAATTACACCATTGCAATGCTGGAGGGATTTCTGAAAATGTTTTTTAGACGTCGGGTGCCAATGTATATGACCCACTTCTCTTGCTTCGTCGATATCAGGATGAAAGCAGTGAAAGATTTGATCGCTTAGTGGCTCTAGCATTTGTTGGACATCGTCTATGTCTTCAAAGGGTAAGTATACTAATACATGCCCATTACCCGGAGAAAAAACCGGCTTTTCAGCCACAAACGGAGGGATGATAGGTTGATTGAAGTGATACCAATGTACACCTAATTGAAGTTCAGTAGGTGCGAACACTTTCATCAACAATGTATCAAAAATGGTATTGCCACTTTTAGGTACGTCATAGGCGAAGGCGGCTTGGTGACTAATAGAAATAGACGGCAAACCCTGCCGTTTGGCGGCCCACGCCGTCACTGGCTCGAAATCGTTAACCAGCAAATCGTAGCCGCTGGTATCAAAGGCCTTTACGTCTTTGATTAAACGGCTGACGTTAGCCTCCTTAACGGTAGCCCACTTATCCACGCGGCCGGCTTTTGTTATGAAGCTCAACCCAGTAAAAGTACGGTATTCTCCAAACACTTCCATATCGAAGTATTTTTCTGGCGCGCGGCCAGTAAAAACAAAGTCTACGCTAATGTCGTCGCGCTCTTCGAGCGCTGACGCCATTATACGAGCTCTAGCAATATGCCCATTTCCGGTGCCTTGCACACCATATAGTAATTTCATGCTACCCCAGAATTGAAATACTCAGTGTTGCAATTGTGGCACCAAGAAGTGAACCTGCTACCACATCAGATGGATAGTGAACGCCCAATAACACCCGTGACAACCCAATTAGCGCTGCCCAGCAATAGGCAAGTACCGCAAACGATGGGTAATAATGCGCAACAATACATGCCATCAGTGTGGCTGCGGCAGTGTGACCGGATGGCAGTGAAAATTTGTCTGACGGGGTGACATGTGCCGTTAAATTCATTAGAAAATCGCAAGGGCGCGGGCGCTTGAACATTTTCTTAAGCAGCACATAAATGGGTAACTCAAGCGCGTAAGCCATCAGCGCTGTGTAAAGGAAGAGCTCACCATGTTCAGGCTCGAAAGCCCAAAGCAGCATACCGATAACGAAGTACAGGTATCCGTCGCCTGTTTTAGAAAGCCAAATAATGCTGCGGCAGTCTCTTTTTAGCGTCAGTTTGTACAGGCGATAAAATAAGTCAGTATCGTATTTGGTCAAGGATTTCATTAGCATCGCCTTGTCCCCTATCGGTTAATTACTGCACAGGCTAAAGTTAATCTGTGACCAGTGGGTGACGAAAAAAAGAAACTTTTTTGACAGCAAAATGGGTTCACGTCGCCCTTCGGGTTCAGATGGTAAAAATGGCTAAGTGGACTGAGAATTTATCAATGATCTTTAAGGCCTAAAAGAGACGTCATATACATGCTATTTGTGCCCGCTAATCCAATTAGCGTTTAACGCGTTATTAAGGCAAAAGTTAAGCAAAATACGTGCTCAGTGATGCACAGGAGTGAAAAGAAAAAGATTAAGTTTCACAAAATAATAAAATAAGGCGAAAGGCACTAAATCAACCGTTTGCAACGCTTCGTTTAATGCTATGCTAGATTGAACTGCACAGAGAGCTTTATCCCTCTTCTCAATTTTTAGTAAGGCAAAATCATGGAATACAACACATCTGAATTATGCGATTTGTTTGCTGATAGCGTTGACGTGGTAGACCCAATTTTCGCGAGCTTTGGTGGCCGGTATTCTTTCGGTGGTGAAATAACCACTGTGAAGTGCTTTGAAGATAGGGGTCTTATCGATCGCGTTTTAGCACAGCCCGGCGCAGGCAAAGTGCTGTTGATAGACGGCGGTGGCTCTAATCGTCGAGCCCTATTTGATGCGTCTTCTGCACAAGTGGCCATTGATAACGATTGGGAAGGGGTAGTGATTTACGGAAGTGTGCGTGAAATAGACAGCCTTGCCGAATTAGATCTTGGTGTGCTGGCGGTGGCGGCTATTCCTGTAAACGCTGAAAGCGAAAGTATTGGTGAAGTAGACGTGCCGGTGAACTTCGGTGGCGTTACGTTCTTACCGGAAGATCATTTGTACGCTGATAGTACAGGGGTCATTCTTTCACCTGAACCACTTGACTTAGACTAGGTTGCGCTAGGCTCTGACCCTGTGACGAAAGCTTAACAGAAAAAATAAAAAACGGAGGTTTAGCCTCCGTTTTTTATTTATATTGTGGCTAATGCTAATTGTTAGCCTCATCGAAGACCATATTTAAGTACATCGCAATGCGTATACCGGCCATTTGAAGGCGCTTTTTGGCAGTAGGAAGATGGTGATATAAATAGTCATAGCTCATGTTATTCGCATCTTCTGGATAAATGGTATCGCGAATAGTGGTGCTTTCTTCAATCCATACCAGAGGGTCGGTGGTTGCCCAACTGCGAATATCCTTCGCCGCTATCGTTTTTGTTAGCCATTCAGTCCACTCAGAGTAAGACAAGTCGCGCTGGTCCAGCATTTGAGAGTCCCAAACGCGGTGAAGATTAGAGTCTTGCCAGAAAAACCGCACTTTTACGTCATTACCACCACGATCAGTGCCATTGCCTGCATGTAGGGGTTGATGAAGATCACCAATAATGTGCACGATAAACTGAAGGGCTAAACGCTTTTCCTCAACACTGGCTGCATCGCTTTTTAGCGTTTGGGTAAATTGCTTTAAAGCGGTAACCGCGTCACCTTGCTTAGGTGCGCTTACTTCGTTATACGCTTTGCCTTCAGGCACAGTCACATAATGCCAAGGGCTTGCTGTTTTCTGCCAAAATTCGCTGGGATTTGAGCGCATTTCATCTGCATGGGTAGAAGCTTCAGCGAGTGAGCCATGCGGCAATAGTTCCATAAGTGCGGCTTGTGAGAGTGGGCTCAGGTACTGCTCAGCGATAGCGCCGGTTACTCGGTGGCCCGTTTGACCCCACCCAAAGGCGGGAGAAGCAATGCATAATGTTATAAGTGTGCTTAGCGCAACTGCGCATGTCCTGTTTTTAAGCGCGAACATGGTTAATCCTTAGAATGTTTGGATGATTGGTAGCCCCACCTAGCAACAAGAGATTGTTCAATGCCAAGATGGTCAAGTATGCGCGCCACGACAAAGTCAACTAAGTCATCGATAGTCTTGGGGTTGTGATAAAAGCCTGGCGCGGCGGGCATAATAGTAGCACCCATTTGTGACAGCTTAAGCATATTTTCCAAATGTATAGAAGAAAGTGGCATCTCTCGCGGAACTAAAATAAGTTGGCCTCTTTCTTTTAACACCACATCTGCCGCACGCTCTATAAGGTTGTCACTCGCACCGATACTGATGGCAGACAAGGTGCCGGTAGAGCAGGGGCATACCACCATTTTGGCAGGCGCAGCTGAACCAGACGCAACCGGGGAAAACCATTCTTCTTTACCAAACACTTTTATTTGGTCGGGTTTGGCACCGCAATGCTCGGTAAAAAATGCGGCAGCGTCCTCAGGACGCCCAGGTATTTTTACATTTTCTTCAGTGGCAAAGACTACCTTGGCCGCGGAAGAGATAAGTACGTAAACTTGATAATCTGCATTAACCAGCGATTTCAAGAGTGTAAGTGCGTAAGGTGCGCCAGATGCACCTGTGATAGCAAGTGTGACTTGCTTGTCATGTTTCATTACATTGCCTCTGTAGACACTATGTCTTAGTGTTAGCTTTTTAGCTGTGGCTAATTTTAAGACTGGTGCTTTTTATAATTTAAATTTCGATTCTAAGGCATCTAAAAGTCGGCCGTGGATCCCTTCGAAGCCGCCGTTACTCATTACAAGTACGTGATCGCCTGGTTGTGCTACGTTACAAACACCTTGAACGATCTTCTCGACTTCTCTAAAGCAATGAGTCGGGGCGCTGCTATGGGCAACGGAATCAACAAGTGACCAATCCATTCCCTCTGGCTCGTAAAGATAAACCTCATCGGCTTTCTGCCACGAATTTGCTAACGTATCTTTGTGAACGCCCATTTTCATCGTGTTTGACCGAGGTTCTAGCACAGCCAGAATACGTGCATTACCCACCTTTTTGCGCAGTCCATCTAGTGTGGTTGCGATAGCGGTAGGGTGGTGTGCAAAGTCGTCATAAAGGGTGATGTTGTTTACTTCACCTTTTACTTCCATGCGGCGTTTAACATTCTTAAAAAATGATAAGGCTTCTATGGCATCCGGTAAGGTGACACCAGCATGGTGAGCTGCGGCTATGGCCATTAAGCCGTTGTCTACATTGTGCTGACCTACCAAAGGCCATGAGACGGTTCCTGCAGTAACGCCGTTATGCACTACGTTGAACGCACTGCCGTCTTTTTTGAGCAGTTCAGCATGCCACTCTTTGCCTAGTAATTGGCGCGACGACCAGCAGCCTTTCTTGAGCATATCTTCTATAGCAGGTGTATTGTTTGGCGTAAGAATAAGTCCGTTTTCAGGTACCATTCGCACTAAATGGTGGAACTGGGTTTGAATAGCAGCAAGGTCAGCAAAAATATCCGCATGATCAAACTCAAGGTTGTTGATAACCAAGGTTTTCGGGCGATAGTGCACAAATTTCGAGCGTTTGTCGAAAAATGCGCTGTCGTACTCGTCAGCCTCTATCACGAAAAAAGGGCTTTCACCCACGCGTGCTGATACGCCAAAGTTTTCTGGCACGCCGCCAATTAAATAACCGGGATTAAGACCCGCGTGCTCTAAAATCCACGCGACCATGCTGCTGGTGGTCGTTTTGCCATGGGTACCAGACAGCCCAATTACCCAACGATCTTTGAGTAAGTTATCAAGCAGCCATTGAGGGCCGCTGGTGTAGGGTAAATTGCGATTTAACACGTATTCAACGGCGGGGTTACCGCGCGACATGGCGTTACCAATGACCACAATATCTGGGGCTGGGTCAAACTGGCTCTCGCCGTAACCTTCGGTAAGCTCAATGCCTAATGCTTCGAGCTGGGTGCTCATTGGCGGATAAACGTTTTTATCTGAGCCTGTAACTTTGTGGCCGAGTGTTTTGGCAATGGCGGCAATGCCACCCATAAAACTTCCACAAATGCCTAAAATATGTACATGCATAGCGCATTCCCAATGAATTTTCATGTTATCGGGGTACTTTATCAGAACCCTGCAACCTATAGATAATTCAATTTTTGTATTTAAACATATGCGTCATGCCTTTAAATTACGCTCACCTCAGGACATCTGCGGGATGCAAACTGGTATGGTGTGTGTATGTCATTGAACTGGTATGTTCCACTTCGCAGTGAACACGGTTACAATCTAACCGCAGGTATAAAAACCTGTGCGTGCTTGCTAATAAAAAAAGCCGGTAAGGAAAGCTGAGCGATGGCTAGCACGACACCCTACACACGAAAAAAAGGCTTACATTCAATGAAACGTTTAAATTCCCAATTGCAACAAGACGGTGCACCACTTGAGTTAATTCTGCTCATTCGTACACTGCTAGCGGGCTGTAAAGAAATTTCTTTCCGCGTGAGTCAAGGCGCACTTGCTGGCGTGCTCGGTTCAACTCTTTCAGAAAACGTACAAGGCGAAACACAAAAAAAGCTCGACGTTATCTCTAACCACATTTTAAAAGACACGCTAAGGGAATCTGGCTACGTTAAAGCCATTTCGTCTGAAGAAGAAGACGACGTAGTTCCATGCAATCCAGAAGGTAAGTACTTAGTGAGCTTCGACCCACTTGATGGCTCGTCAAACACTGAAATTAACAGTCTCATCGGTACCATATTCTCAATTGCTCATGCGCCACAGTGGATGGAGCCAGACGATCCGTCAGCTTTCTTGCAGCCTGGTACACAGATGGTTGCAGCGGGATATGTGCTTTATGGCCCGTCTACAATGTTAGCGCTGACGACAGGTCGCGGTACCCACATTTATACACTTGATAAAACCCACGGTGGCTTCCTGCTGACTCACCCGAATATACAGGTGCCTGAGCAAACCTCAGAATTCTCGATTAATGCGTCGAATCAGCGTCATTGGGAACCGGCAATGCAGGCGTATGTTGCCGATCTGCTAGCAGGTAAAGAAGGTCCACGTGGTAAAGACTTTAATATGCGCTGGGTAGCTGCCATGGTGGGCGATATTCATCGTTTGCTTTGTCGTGGCGGTATCTTTATGTATCCATTCGACAACAGGGACCCGTCGAAGCCAGGTAAATTACGCTTGCTCTACGAAGCCAACCCAATGGCGTTTTTGATGGAACAAGCCGGTGGTAAAGCAGAAACCGGTACTGGCCGAATTTTAGAAGTAATGCCTGAAGAAATTCATCAGCGTGTACCGTGCATCATTGGCTCTAAAGACGAAGTTGATATGTGCTTGAGCTACAACGACAACGCGAAGTAATGAAAAAATGGCCCGTTAGGGCCATTTAATTATTAAAAAGCGGCAAAATTTAACGAAAAATAAAGAGATTAGTACGACATGGGTCGTAAAGCGTTTTTATTTTGCTGCTGTCACCGTATACTTACGACCAAAATTTTTAATCCATTACTGAAAGGACCTAAGAATGAGCTTGAGTGCTATTTCTGCTGGTAAAAACGTACCAGATGAAGTGAATGTAATCATCGAAATTCCAGCACACGCTGACCCGGTGAAGTACGAAGTAGACAAAGACACAGGTGCGCTATTTGTTGACCGTTTCATGGCAACTTGCATGCACTACCCAACTAACTACGGTTACGTTAACAACACATTGTCTGAAGATGGCGACCCAGTTGACGTACTAGTTATGACACCTTTCCCACTGCTTGCAGGTTCTGTAATTAAGTGTCGTCCAGTTGGCGTATTAAACATGACTGACGAGTCTGGTAAAGATGCAAAAGTTCTAGCGGTACCAGTAGACAAGCTTTCTACTATTTATCGTGACGTAAAAGAGATTGCAGACGTACCTCCGCTTCTTCTTAAGCAAATCGAGCACTTCTTCGAGCACTATAAAGATCTTGAAGAAGGCAAATGGGTGAAAATTGACGGTTGGGCAGACGCTGCAGCTGCAAAAGAAGAAATTACCGCAAGCATCGCGCGTTTCGAAGCAGAATAATTCACGCTGCTTTAAATTGATGATACAAAGGGCTGGTGCAATACCAGCCCTTTTTGTATGTGGCTAAAAAGTGAAGATTGAAAACGACAAGCCAAAGCCGATACAAAAAAGAGAAAAAAATACTCAACGATAGAGAGCAGTATGATCCACCATAAATTATCCATGACTTCATTGTTTGCTGTAATAATGATGGTTGTAACTTTCAACGCACTGGCAGATGAAGCGCCTGTCAAAGCTCCTGTAGAAGTATATTGGGAGGACCTAGTGCCTGAAGGCTTTAACGAACTCGCGCCGCCTGCTGTTCAGCACAATGGTGAGATGAGTCAGCTTCAGCCTGACGCGCCGATTGTCGATACCTTTGATGGTAAACGGGTGAAAATCCCAGGTTTTGTTGTGCCGCTAGAAGGTACGGCAGAGCTAACCACCGAGTTTTTACTTGTTCCATATTTCGGAGCCTGTATTCACGTGCCACCGCCGCCGTCTAATCAAATAGTGTACGTAAAATTTGAAGAAGGTGTGCGCATAGATAATATTTACGACGCGATCTGGGTAACCGGCGAATTATCGACTGACGGTTGGAAAGGCGATATTGCGTCTGTTGGTTACCGATTAAAAGGTGAGATGGTTGAGGGGTTCTAAATAAAGAATATTCCGACTACCTCCAGCTTCACGGGCTTCTTGGCGTAGAGACTTCACATAAGCAATGCGCTAACGTTATGAAGAGCTAAACGTTTTAAAAAAGGACATCAGGTGTTTACAGGATTATCAGCGTTTCCCATTACTCCATTCAACCAAGAAGCTATTGATTACAAAGCACTTCAAGGGCTTGTTGAGAATTTAGCTTCGGCGAACGTAGATTCAATTTGCGCGATAGGCTCTACTGGGCTGTATCCTTATCTAACGCGAGAGCAAAAGTACGACGTAGCCAAGCTCGCCGTCGACCACGCAAATGGG
The DNA here is from genome assembly GCF_009811475.1 of Alteromonas sp. KUL150. Taxonomy (NCBI): domain Bacteria; kingdom Pseudomonadati; phylum Pseudomonadota; class Gammaproteobacteria; order Alteromonadales; family Alteromonadaceae; genus Alteromonas; species Alteromonas sp. KUL150. The sequence goes on along the minus strand of NZ_BLIJ01000029.1, from coordinate 32,497 downwards.
ATTCCTGTTATGGCAGGCGTTGGGGCGCTGCGTACCTATGACGTGCTAAAAAACGTTGAAGCTGTGCAGCAAGCAGGTGTTAATGCTGTGTTGTTGGCACCGGTATCCTATCAAGTGCTTAATGAAGAAGAAGTGTACGGCCTATATGAGGCAGTGAGTCACGAGGTATCTGTGCCTATCTGCGTTTACGAAAATCCTCGTGTGACTAATTTTACCTTCAGCGATGATTTGTATCGCCGCATAGGCAAATTACCGAATATCGGGGCGATTAAAATACCCGGTACTCCGTTTGCCAAAAGCGCAATGGATAATAGTTCCAGCAAGGATATCCCACCCTCTGAAGCAAGCAGTAGCGAAGGCGCTCGTCGATTAGCATCATTACGAGAGATAATGCCTGCACACATTGCTATAGGCGTGAGTGGTGATAGTTTTGGCGCAGCAGGAATGAGTGAAGGTTGTGACCTATGGCTCTCTGTTATAGGGGGAATATTTCCGCGAACCGTAATGCGTATTATCGACGCCGCTCAGTCTGGTAATGCTGTGGATGCACAGGCTCAGTCGCAAGAGTTAAACGAAATATGGAGTATGTTTGCGAGCAATGGCGGCGGTTTGCGTGTGGTTGCTGCCGCGGCAGAAATTTTGGGCTATTGTGAAACGCCTAGCTTGCCTGCCCCCTTCTTACCTATCGACAAGAAAGAGTACAGCGAGCTGGAACGTATTATCGCGCAGTTGTCGTTAAGTTAGCCCTGCGTATATATCTGCTCAGCGCGGTTAAACAGAAGCCACGACGTTAAAATGTACTTGTCGTTACTTTTTGGAATTTGGCCGCGGTGTGTGTGAGTAAAATAGGCAGGCGCAATCACCATTCTGCCTGCTTTGGGCTTAACCGCGCGGTTTTGATAATAAAATTCCGTCTCGCCGCCTTCTTCCACATCATTTAAGTAGTACATAAACAGCAACACGCGGTGCAGCGCATCGTTATGTTGAAGTTGTGGATAGACTTCTGAATGCCAGTATGGGTAGCCACCATTGCCCGCGGTGTAGCGCTGTGCATTTACATCGCCAATCCGAAACAGGTAGTTCACCAAATTCGCCAAATTGGGTTTACCCACTTCATCAAAATTTTCACCTGTTACTTTCACCGGTTCGCCGGTTTTAGGGTGGCGTACGGTTAAGCCAATAGGCCCAACAAGCGCAAAATAGTACTTTTCAATGTAGGAGACCAGCTGCTGCCCAGTGTGCTGCATCACTTGCTGAAATAAGTCTTTAAACTCCGGGTTGCGGCTTATCGACACATCCATGCTGCGTTTTTTATCTAAGTCGACGCCGCCGCCAGTACGGCCTTGAGACAAATTAGGGCTGCTTTCAAAGCGTTCCATGAGTTGTTTGCACAGCTCCGGTGGTAACACATCATCAATAACTTCAATTAAATCGCTCATGGAGACCTCGTACTGCGCTCTGTTACTTAGTTGGTATTTCTTTAAAGTGTGACTGTAGTTCTGATTTCACTTCATCCGGTATAGGCGCAGAGCGCTGTGTTTTATAGTCAAAATGTACCATGGTGGTCACGCCGGTTGAGCAAAGCTTGTCGTCTTGCCATACCTCTTGAAATATATCGAATGCACTGTTGCCTAAACGGCTAACGAAGGTTTTTACCGTTACCGGTTTGCCGTAAAAAATTTGAGCTAAAAAATCGACCTTATAACTGGCTAAAATTAACGGCCAGTTATTTAAGTCTAGTTCAGGGGTGAACATTCTGAAAATAGGCTCTCTGGCTGCTTCAAACCAAGTAACTAACGCCGTATTGCTAACATGCTGTAAGGCATCGGTTTCACAAAAGCGCACGTCAAATGATTTAACTAATGGTGCTGAATGGCTCATACTTCTTAGTAGGGTTCGTTGTTTATTTGGTTTTCACTTTAGCATTATGACGCGGGTATTTCAGTGATTTATCAAAGACCATGTAACTCAGTTGGAAAACATTTTTAACACCTAACCAAAAAAGGCGAGTTCAAAAACAAGTTGATTTATGAAAACTTTTGCGCAAATATTTGCGTAATTGATTTTATGTAATGAATCGTAAAGGTATTTACCATGATCAGAAGCCCTCAGTTTGGCGCGATACTATTGCGTGCTAGCGAGCTTATTGCAACTCAAGGTCAAGAGGTATTTGAAGCGCTTAATATTAGTCTGCCTGCAAATCGTATTTCTCTGGTACTGGCGATTCATACTCAAGGGCCTCTTTCGTCAACTGAGTTAGCAAGCCACATCGGTCTTTCACGTCAACTTATTGAAAGTCGATTGAAGCAAAGTGTTGCAGACGGCTTTTTTGTTTCTGTGCCCGATGAGCGAGATTCGCGGAAACGCGTATACGATATTGCACCTGCAGCGAAGGCCGAAGCGGTGCAGATAGTGGAGATAATGCAAGAATTTGAAGACGTATATGATGCCCTCTGGAAAGAAATAGAGGTAAATCTTGAAGCATCACTTAAAACGATGGAACAGGCGCTAAAAAAACAATCACTTCTTACGCGCTTAACTGAACAATTTCCTCATCACTCCAATTCATAATAGGGAACATTATGATTTATCGAATTATTATATTGCTGTCATTACTCCATCCGCTAAGCAGCTGCGCACAAAGCCAGGGTTTCAATACGAAAGAAAGCTGGCAAGCTTTTGTTCAAACTGTTGAAGACAACTACGCCTACTTAGATACGGCGCCTACCGACTGGGAAGTTTTAAAAGCGTATTATCAACCCCTTGCATTGAGCGCCACAACGCAAGAGGAATTTGTCGATGTATTGCAGGTGGTGAAGCAGTTTTTTATCGACCCGCACTTTAACGTATCACCGCTTAATGAGGCAGACTACAGCGTCACGCCAACGGGTTCTGATGTTTGGGTGGAAAAGCAGGGTGATGACTTTGTTATAACACGTATTAAAGCGGGCAGTGCTGCTGCCAATAGCCAGTTAGCCTTAGGTGACGTGATTGTGGGTATAGACGGCGAGTCTACTGAAGCCGCAATACATCACGTTTTTGGAAACACATCACTACCGCTTACTGACGCACACAAAACGTGGGCGGTTAACGTGGCTTTAGGTGGGCGTCGCAATCAAGGAAGACTTATTGAAGTGGCGTCTGATTTTGATGATGCCAAACGCGTGCAATTATCAGCTAGTTACGATGCTATTAATCTACTTCGAACAAAAGCTCCTCTGGTAGTTAAGCAGAAAGAGGAAATAGGGTACATCCGCTTTAATAATAATCTAGGTAATTCTGAAACCGTTCGTGCGTTCAAAGAAGCTCTTGAGTCACTTGAATCAACACAAGGGTTAGTGATTGACCTGCGCAATACGCCGAGCGGGGGAAACACTGGCGTAGCTGAGCCTATCTTGGGGCACTTTGTAAATGCCAAAACCGCATATCAAGGTTACAGAATTCAAAATGCGGGTAAACCCTATCAAGAAGCAGAGCTACACTTGGCCCATGTTACCCCTTCATTACCTTATTACAGTAAGCCAGTAGTGGTACTCGTTGGTCATTGGACCGGCAGTATGGGAGAAGGTATGGCTATTGGCTTTGATGCCATTGGTGCAAAGGCGGTAATCGGCACACCCATGGCTGATTTGCTTGGCGGGATAAATCAATTTCAATTACCTGATTCGACCATAACTTTAGAGCTGGGTTTTGAACGTCTTTACCATGTGAACGGCTCATATCGAGAGGACTTTGTGCCCCAGGCGGTATCTTGGGACGGGCATACAGCCAGTGACTCAGAATTAAATGCTGCAATAGCTCTGTTAAAAGCAATATAGCTCAATTACATACAAAGCTAGAAAGCACTTTAGTATTTACTTACAATCCGCTTCTAACTTTTTGAGCGAACATACTATGACTGCGATTGGGATTGACTACGGTACATCAAATTCTGAGGTTGTGTATTTTGATGGAACGGCCCATCAGCACATCAAACTTGACCCGTTAGATAAGAAGGGCAATAAAATCCGTTCTTCGGTGTTCATCTATTTTGAAGATGAACTGCCGCCGCCTCCTGATGCCATGGTTGAAGCGAAAGTAGCGCAGTTACAGCGCGTTATCAGTGAGCAAATAGATAAGGCGAAGGACGGCTATTATTCGGCAAAAGATCCAAAAGAACAGGCGATGTACAGCGACCGTATCGACTCGCTGCGCGGTGATTTGCACAACAAGCCTGCACTACAGCGTAAAGCGATTGCACAATTGATGCATGCCATGTCGCTAGACGAAATCCCTTTGCTGCGCTTAGTAGAGCACGGCCAGTTTGCGTTTGGTGAAGAAGGGTTTAGGCGCTTTCTTAAAATGCCGGACAAAGGCCGTCTAATTTATTCACCTAAGAACTTTCTAGGCGCCTCGCTAGACGGTGACCAAAAACAAGCATTCATCGGTATTATTGCTAAGCAGTTGGCGTACTTTAAACAGTGTGCAGAGCAGCAGCTAGGCAAGGCTGTTAATAATGCGGTTATTGGCCGTCCAGTTAAGTTTCACGGTACCCGTGGTGAAGAAGGGAACGCGCAGGCCATTCAAATAATGACTGAAGCGGCGACGAAAGCCGGGTTTACAGGGGTTAATTTCCTAGATGAACCTATCGCCGCGGCGTATAAAATTGAGCAAACCCTACCAAGGGATACCACTACGCTGATTGTAGATATTGGTGGGGGTACCACGGATATTTGCTGTATTAAGCTTTCTCCCGAGCGCTCCAACCAGCTTGATCGCAAAGATGATGTTCTGTCGGTAACAGGCAGACGTTTAGGCGGTATGGATTGCGATAAAAGCTTGGTGCTTAAGGCTATTGCCCCAGAAATGGGAATGGGCCTTAAGATGATTAACGGGCTTCCTGTTCCGCCCACGTACTTCTCTGATATGTGTGCGGTTGATAACATTCCTGCACTCACCCGCTTTTTCTCTGACGATTACGGGTTAGATATTTCTCAAACCATGTCTGTGATTAAAGAGCCTGCCCAACTAGAACGCTTGCTAATTGTTCAGGAGAACAAGTTGTCTGCCCGTGTAGTGAATTCGGCTCGACTAGCCAAGGAACTACTGTCGAGTAAGCAGAATATCACCTTGCCGCTACACTATATCGAAGATGATTTTGATGTGGAGATTTCGCAAGAGTCACTTAAAAAGGCGTTAAAACCTTGGCTTGATAAAGTGAAAGCGCTAGTGGTGGAATGCTTGGAAAACAGCAGTGAAAAGCCAGAAGTGGTGATGATCACAGGTGGTATGAGTTTATCGCCAATCGTGGTTGATGCGCTATATGAAAACCTACTTACCGGTTTACCTCGATTAGAGAATGACGCTTTCAACTCGGTGTGCGAAGGATTAGCTATTCAAGCGGCGAAACACGCGTAAAATCGCGCACTTTGTTTAGATAAGAAATGCTAAGCCTTAGCGTAGTAACCCATACTACGCTAAGGCTTTTTTGATCAGTGCTTAAGGATATTGTGTTCTTTTAGATAAATCGCGATGGCCTCAGGCGACTCGAAGGCTTTTAACAGCATTTCTTGTGCGCGTGCTTTCACATCATTGTCTTCTGATGATGAAAGTAGGTGATACCATGTTTTCACTAAGGCTAATGGCGGCGTTTGGTTCATTAGTTGTCGCTCCAGCAATTCTTACTGCAAAAATACACAAAAATCATCGTAACGTATGATTTGCCAATACAAGCTCTGACCAGCAAGGAAAAACGTGTAAATAAACGTCAACGCGCACTTCTTACAAGCTGTTGTGTAAATTACACAGCAACAAAATAGAAAACGAGTGCGCTCTACGCTAACGGATTTACCTCGTTACCGGCTCAAGCTTGTGTGAGCATGGGTTTCAGGAACCGACCTGTATGTGAAACTTCTTGTTGTGCCACATGCTCAGGTGTTCCCTCTGCAATAATCTGGCCACCTCCGGATCCACCTTCAGGTCCAAGGTCAACAATCCAGTCTGCGGTTTTAATCACATCTAGGTTATGCTCAATAACCACAACGGTATTACCGTGATCGCGCAGTCTGTGAAGGACGGCTAATAACTGTTTAATATCGTGGAAGTGCAACCCGGTGGTTGGCTCATCCAAGATATAGAGTGTTTGCCCAGTGTCTCTTTTTGACAACTCTTTCGCCAATTTCACGCGCTGCGCTTCACCACCTGATAACGTAGTGGCGGCTTGGCCTAGTCGAATATATGACAAGCCTACGTCCATGAGTGTCTGCAATTTACGTGAAATAGCCGGAATAGCATCGAAGAACTGACGGGCATCTTCCACCGTCATTTCCAACACTTCGTGAATGTTCTTATCTTTGTACTTTATCTCAAGGGTTTCACGGTTATAGCGTTTGCCCTGACACACGTCACAAGGCACATATACGTCTGGCAAAAAGTGCATTTCCACTTTAATTACACCGTCACCCTGACACGCCTCACAGCGACCGCCTTTCACGTTAAAGCTAAAGCGACCAGGCTTGTAACCCCGTGAACGCGACTCTTGAGTGCCGGCGAACATTTCACGAATTGGAGTGAAAATGCCAGCGTAAGTCGCCGGGTTAGAGCGGGGTGTTCTGCCGATAGGGCTTTGATCAATATCTACCACTTTATCTAGCTGGTCTAATCCGGTCATCGACTTATGCGGCGCCGGTTCAGAAGTGGTCGCCTTGTTCAGCTCGCGCTGCGCAATTTTGTAGAAGGTGTCATTAATCAGCGTTGATTTACCCGAGCCCGATACACCGGTTACACAGGTCATTACACCAGTAGGTATACGTAAATCAACAGACTTCAAGTTGTTGCCGGTAGCGCCTAAAAGCTCTAGCCACTTGTCGTCTTTTACCGGCGTGCGTGTTGCAGGGATATCTATTTTCTCTCTGCCAGATAAGTATTTTCCAGTAAGTGAGTGTTCACTGTTTTTGATATCTTCAAGCGAACCTTCGGCGATAATCTCACCACCATGCACACCCGCCCCCGGGCCGATATCTACAATGTAATCGGCTTCGCGAATGGCATCTTCGTCGTGCTCTACAACTAACACGGTGTTACCTAGGTCGCGCAAGTGCGTAAGCGTGCCAAGTAAGCGTTCGTTATCCCGTTGATGAAGACCGATAGAGGGCTCATCCAGCACGTACATAACGCCCACTAGGCCTGCGCCGATTTGACTTGCCAGTCGAATGCGCTGAGCTTCACCGCCCGATAGAGTATCGGCGCTGCGCGACATCGAAAGATAGTTAAGACCTACGTTTACCAAGAAGCGCAAGCGGTCCATGATTTCTTTCAAAATCTTTTCGGCTATCTGAGCACGTTGACCTTCAAGTTTTAGTGTCTCGAAGAATCCATACGCATCGGCAATGGACATGTCAGCAATGGCTGGCAGATTGGTGTCTTGTATAAATACATTACGTGCTTCAACACGCAAACGCGTGCCGTTACAGCTGCTGCAGTGCTGCTGGCTTAAATATTTTGCTAGCTCTTCACGCACCGAATTCGACTCGGTCTCGCGATAGCGACGCTCCATATTAGGGATAATGCCCTCAAATGGATGCTTACGCTCCATCACGTCGCCACGCTCGTTTATGTACTTAAATGACAGCGACTTGCCTTTAGACCCGTAAAGCACAATATCTTGGTGCTTTTTATCGAGCTCTTCAAATGGCGCGGTAAGGCTAAATTTATAATGGTCTGCTACTGCCTGTAGCATTTGGAAATAGTAATAGCTGCGCTTGTCCCATCCGCGAATAGCGCCGCCAGACAAACTCAATTCGGTATTGCCGACTACGCGTGCAGGGTCAAAGAACTGCCTTGTGCCTAAGCCGTCACAGGTAGGGCAGGCGCCCGCAGGGTTGTTAAATGAAAACAGGCGCGGCTCTAGTTCGCTAATGCTGTAACCACAATGTGGGCAGGCGAAATTAGCAGAAAACACAATTTCTTCTGCGTCTTTATCGTCCATATCAGCCACAACCGCGTTACCGCCAGCAAGGCTGAGCGCCGTCTCGAACGATTCCGCTAAACGCAGCGCCATGTCATCGCGCACTTTAAAACGGTCGACCACAACTTCAATGGTGTGCTTCTTGTGCAAATCGAGAGGCGGCGGATCAGATAGATCACACACTTCACCGTCGATACGCGCGCGAATAAAGCCTTGAGCAGAGAGGTTTTGCAGCGTCTTAACGTGCTCGCCTTTACGATCTTTAACAATAGGTGCTAGCAGCATTAGCTTGCTGCCCTCGGGCATCGCTAATACTTTATCGACCATTTGGCTGACCGTTTGTGCATCTAGCGGCACATCGTGGTCAGGACAGCGTGGCGTGCCCACTCGCGCGAACATCAAACGCAGGTAGTCGTATATTTCAGTGATGGTACCCACCGTTGAGCGGGGGTTATGCGATGTTGATTTCTGCTCAATGGATATTGCTGGTGATAAACCCTCAATATGATCAACATCTGGTTTTTCCATCATAGATAGAAACTGACGGGCATAAGCAGACAAAGATTCAACGTAACGACGCTGACCTTCTGCATATAGCGTGTCGAAAGCAAGAGACGATTTACCCGAGCCAGAAAGGCCGGTTATCACCACCAGTTTGTCTCGTGGCAGTGTTAAATCGATGTTTTTCAAGTTGTGGGTGCGAGCACCGCGAATTTCGATTTTATCCATTGAAGCCTAAATGAGAGAAAAAGAATCAGTATGCCATAGGTGTCAAGTAAAGTGATATGACATTCAAGTTATACTGTAAGCGGAGTAAGCAGATCACCTCACGGACATAAGCTTACGGTTAGTTCTCGCTTAACGTCATTGCAAAGTGGTGATTTTATCCCCACTTTTAAACCCCTAGTAAGAAAAAGGGTAGTGCGAGAGGGCTAAATCTACCTCGCGAGCAGAAGAAAATACCAATTGTATTATGCTACACTTCGCGACCTTATTCTTAATGCAGCAGAAACAGGTGTTCTCTGCGCGCTTTTTTGTTTTTTGATTTTATCTATTGAGGGAAACAGACGCTTTGAACGCTTTGGAATTACGCGCCGCGCTTGCACTCGCCTCCGTTTACGTATTACGCATGATGGGGCTGTTCATGGTTATGCCCGTGTTGGCTGTAGCCGCAATGGACTACCCAGATTACTCGCCGCTGTTGGTAGGGCTTGCCGTGGGTGGATATGGCCTAACCCAGGCTGCGCTGCAAATTCCTATGGGCATGATGTCTGACAAATGGGGGCGTAAACCCGTTATTTTGCTTGGACTTGCTGTATTTGCATTAGGTAGCTTTGTAGCAGCAAACGCCGACAGTATGGCCATGATGATTGTTGGGCGTATTCTCCAGGGCGCTGGGGCTATTGCAGGTGCGATAATGGCGCTGGCTACCGATGTCAGCCGGGAAAGTCAGCGTGCCAAAGTGTTAGCTATCATAGGCATAGCCATTGGCTTTTCATTCTATTTAGCGGTTATTTTAGGGCCACTTATTGCTAACAGCTACGGGCTTACCGGTGTGTTTGGTATTACTGGTATTTTGGCGATTCTTTGTATGCCGCTGGTTAAATGGGTAGTGCCAAACGGTGTGCAGTTGAGCAGTGGCGATACACTGCCACAAAAAGACCAGCTGAAGCGCTTAATCTTTTCCTCTCAGTTATGGCGTTTAAATATCAGCGTGATGATTCTACATATGATGATAACGCTGTTGTTTGTTCAACTGCCCGTAACGCTACTGAACTTTGATATGACGCTAGACAGTCACTGGACGGTTTACTTACCCGTTCTAGGCGCGTCTATTGTAGGTCTGATTATAATGATGGGAGCAGCAAGGGGCCGTACGCCTAAATCACTCCTTGTAACTGGTGTGGTATTAATGGGCGGCGCGTTTTTGGCGCTGAGTCTAGAAGACCATAGCTGGTGGTGGGTTTGTGCTGCCGTAGTACTTTTCTTTACCGGCTTTAATTATTTGGAAGCGAATTTTCCTGCATTGGTGTCGAGCATTGCGCCTGCGGGACAAAAAGGAACGGCCATGGGCCTCTACGCTAGTTTTCAATTTTTTGGTGCGTTTTTGGGCGGTGTAATTTCAGGTTTAGTCACAGATATTTGGTCGCAAGAGTTGGCTTATGGCATTGGCGCTGCTAGCACTTTGCTTTGGCTGTTCATTATTTTTGGGGTTAAAGAAGTGAGCCGCGTTAAGCGCGTAATGATGCATGGTGAATTTAACGGTTCAAATGTTTCCACTATCGAAGCTGAATTGATGTTAGTACCTGGTGTATTAGAAGTGACACTAAACAGTCAAAATAACGCGGTATACCTGAAAGTAGATCGTGATTTCGATGCAGTTAAAGCGCGAGACGTGTTGTCAGCATAATTGCTCATCGCATCGCAACCATGAAGGGCTAGCACTACACCATTTTAAAAAGGAAGCGAACACCATGATTGACCTAAGCCGCTATAAAGCCATTATTTTTGATATGGATGGCACTTTGGTCGATTCTATGGGGGCGCATATTGATGCATGGCAGCTTACGTGCACCGCGTTTGGCTACCCTTTTGACCGAGACTATCAATACAGTTTAGGTGGTGTTCCTACCTTTGAAACCGTACATCTTATGAATGCCAAATATGGCAAAAACCACGATCCAACAGAGGTTGCTTCATATAAAAAACAGGCTTTCGAAGGGCTAGATCATGTGCCAAGGCTTATTCAAGATACCCTTAACGTGTTTAATCACTATAAGGGAAGTATGCCCATTGCTGTGGGGACGGGCTCAGATAGGCAGCACGCGCAAATGGTGTTAAATGAGCATGGCTTGCTAGCCCAATTATCTGCGCTGGTTACAGCCGATGACGTCACTCAAGGTAAACCTCACCCTGAAACCTTTGTGCGTGCGGCAGAATTAATGGATGTAGCACCACAGCATTGTGTGGTGTTTGAAGACACCGACATGGGCCGAAAAGCGGCGGTTGACGGCGGCATGGCGTGCTTTATGGTCGATAATGGGCGGCTTATCTACTAAATCTTACGCTGAGTGAGCCTTCGAGCTTAGCGCTAACGCTAAATCAATCGCGCTCACTCTATAATTTCTTAGGCTTATACCGCCTCCATTTCGCCGAGCGCATCGCTGCAATTATGCAGTAGTGAAGACTTAATGCGTTTGGTGGCATCATCTATGGCCGTTTTCATTGCATCAATGGCAATTTGATTACTCTGTTCTTCGCTGATATTGGCATTCACATTCATGCTTTGCCCTCTAAAGGTTGTAGCAGGTGAATACTCATCCGCATAGTCTGGCTTATACCTTACCTTAAGCACAACGGTGGCAACCATATTACTTCCCAAGCTTTTTATAAACGCTCGGTTTAATACCACTTTTACGCTATTAGCTGCTTCAATATCTGGACTAACGTTCATATCCTCTAAGCTTTGTTGTAACAGCGTATAGAGCGTATCTTCCGTTACATTACTGTTCCCAACTAATAGGTCCTTGCTCGAACGTATATCGCTCAGTTCAGCTAAGTTTATAGGACATGCTTTCGCTTTAGACATAGTTAGTTGGTAGTCTTTTCTTTGTGATGCAGGAATTAACGACGAGTCCATCTCAGGCGGAGTCGATTCACAGGCAATCAGCAAAGGTAGGGTGCAGCAGGCAATAAAAAGTCGCGCTGGTGATTTAAGGCAAGGTATAGAAAATATTTTACTTTTCATTAAATTATTTTTGTTTTAAGCAGATAGATTATGCAAGTAATATTGACCGAGTATAAGTAAGTTTGTTCCGCTAAGAAATAGAACAACTGTTGCAAACTGTTACAGCTCGTTTAGCCTAAGTGAGGAACGGTCCATTTTGCTATACGGATTTTTTGATAGCGACACGACCACTAAGCTTTAATAACCAAAATATAAATTTCGCCATAACCATTCAACACGGACAGTTCTTAAATGATGACTTTTAAAAACGCAGTAATCAGTGTAGTCGCCAGTGTGTCACTCATAGGGTGTGCGATTAACGTGTCGCCGTCGGCCTTTTTTTATCAAGATGCTCAGCAAAAGCCCCTCGATACCACAAAGCTGCATGCCGCTATTCAAAAAGATAAAACCTCGGCGGGCATAACCCGTGTTGAAATAAAAAATGAGACAGGATTAACCTTAAGAGGGGTAGCCGTGTCTTATCCCGATCCTATCGTTAACATCGTTTTCTTTGCAGACAATCGTATGCCTGTTAGCGAGAATAATAGTGTTATTCATAGGTTGGGTAAGCTGCCTGCCAACATTCTGTGGCTCGATTATCAGGGAGTTGGGGCAAGCGATAAAGCTAAGGACTTAAGTATTAACGCGATTAAGCAAGACGCGTTGACACAGTTTGATTATGTACAGAGTGCTTTTGATGGCTCAATCCCCACCGTTGTTCATGGTCGAGGTATAGGTAGCTATTTTGCAAGCTATGTTGCTGCAAATAGAAAGATCGACGCTTTGGTGTTAGACGGTGCTTTCAACAACATTTCTGATTTAATTGCCAACATGGTGCCGGGTTTCTCTAATTCTTTCACAAGCATGAAACTTCACGATGAAGTTCATAGTATGCAAATTGCTCCAATCTTACGTCATTACGAGGGGCCGCTTTGGCTGGTGGTAGGTGAAGAGGACAAAATAACGCCTTACCCAATTAGCCAACAGTTGTTAGAAGACGCATCAAGCAGTGAGAAGTATATTTCTGTTATTCCAGGGGCAACGCACAATGCAACGCTAAAAAGCGATTATGCCATACAGGAGTACAAACAATTTTTAGCTAGATTTGCTCAGTAATTGAAACCTTACACGCTGTGGATAAGTGGTGGAAAACCTTGTTGGTAAGTCTGTTAATAGCCATATAAAACAATAGATCACGATCTCACTGTTGCTTTCTGGTCGGATCACGAAATATCAGTTAAATCAAGCGCTGTAGAGCAATTACTTCCGATCTTAATCTTTTTTGATCGTAAAGCTGTGCAGGATCAGGCATTTTTCCTCATTGGGGATAAAAATCTGAGGCGAAACGATCAAGTGGTTATTTTTGTCAATAGTTTCATGTCATGAAATTTTTAGAACACAGTTGCACAGTAATACATCGAATTACGATTAATCGTCCACCAAACTGGCTTATAAGTGATTAAAAAAATACCCGCATTGGCGGGTATTTTTTTAATCTTATCTATTTCGTATGAAAAGCGAAGGACTATACCCTTACCATTGAGTCTCGTTTTACTACAGTGGGTGTATACTTAAATGTTAGGCCTTCTTCTGGTTTGCTTCCCGATGCATACTTCAACGCAAGCTCCGCCGCTTTTGCAGCCATCATTTCTACGGGATAACGCAGGGTAGTTAATTTAGGACGACAATACTTTGCTAACAGTACATCATCGTATCCCATCACAGAGACTTGTTCTGGAACTGAAATACCATGGTCTTGCAACATGGTCATTGCTCCGGATGCCATCGCATCGTTGTAGGCCAAAACCGCAGTGAACTTTGCGCCTGTAGCAAGCAAGTTTTGCATTGCTAGTTCGCCCCCTTCTTGGTCTGGGGTGGCGTATTCAATCATGCTTTCAGGCAAACTTAAGTTGGCGTTATTAATTGCGTTTCTAATACCTTCTAATCGGTGATTAGGGTCGTCAATGCGATACTGACTGCTTATCACCGCAACATGTTCGTGACCTTGGTTTATAGCATATTCAGCCATAAGTCGGCCGCCGGTTACGTTGTCTAACCACACACAACGATTCGCAATTTCTGGTATATAGCGGTTAATTAAAACAAACCCAGGAACTTGGTTTGCAAAGCCGATAAGAGTTTCGTCATCAAGTGCTTTGCTATGCACTACCATAGCTTCTACACGATGTTCTAAAAGGGTTTCAATTGCACGAAGCTCCGTCTCTTTTTCAATAGAGCCGGCACTTAACAGGATTTGCACATTGTTCTTCCGGGTTATTGACTCAACGCCGTGGGCCAACATAGCGAAAAACGGGTCATGGAGCTCAGCTATGACAACACCTAAAGACGCACTGCGTTTGGTTACAAGGGCCCGAGCATTTGCGTTAGGACGATAACCCATCTCTTCCATGATCTTTTTGACGCGCTTGCGAGTTTCATTGCCCACTTTAGGGCCATTATTAATAACTCTTGATACGGTCGCCAGTGAAACCCCTGCGGCTTGGGCGATATCTTTTATAGTTGCCATTTTCTTTCAAACTTCGTTTTTAGTGCGTGGAGGGTCGTAAGACCTGGTTGTCATAGCGTACATTATATTTACAAAAAAAGATAAAATTCTAACTATAACCTTGTGTTGTCTTTCTTAGTATAAGGAGCCAGTTCGAGAGGAGGAAAAAGACTATTAAGCGAAGTGGTTTTACCTTTCATTATTGTTGACCAAAGCGCTGTGAAAAAGAGTGGAAAACGTATAACCTCCTTGGCATTCTGATAAATTACATTATCCATCAATGTATAAAAATATGTGGTAGGTTGGGAGAGCGCCAATTTACTAAGCATGTTTTAAGGTAAAAATTTTGTTATGAAAATAAACGTATCTGCTTTTGGTGAAGTAGCAGGCGAAGTCGTAAACGCCTTTACTTTATCTAACGACAACGGCATGTCAGTTACCTTGCTCAATTACGGCGGAATTATTAAAGAGATTCAGGTTCCGAATGCAGAAGGCGAACTGGTGAGTTGCGTTCAAAGTTACAACACACTGCAAGATTATATTGACGACCCAAGTTATCGTGGCGCTATTGTAGGTCGCTATGCAAACAGAATAGGCCACGGCACATTTACCTTAAACGGTGTTCAATACGCGTTAGACAAAAATGGCGGAGAGCATAATCTCCATGGTGGACCAGCAGGCTTTCACAAAAAAGTATGGGCGGCAAAAAAGCAAGAATCTGATGCCAAAGTTAGCGTTACTTTTACCTTAACTAGCCCAGATGGTGAAGGTGGCTTTCCTGGTACTGTTAACGTTGAAGCCTGTTACTCCCTCAATCAGGACAACGAATTATGCCTTGTGATCACCGCAAACACGGACCATGAAACCCCACTGAGTTTTACACAACATGCTTATTTCACATTGAGTAATGACGCTAAGGTTGGTAATACGCTGTTGCATATAGATGCCGACAAAGTAACAGATGCTGATACCACTTTATTGCCAACAGGGGACTTGGTCGATGTCGCCAACACGCCCTTTGACTTCACAACGCTAACGGCCATAAAACAAAGAGCAGAACAAATTAATTCCCACCCATTGTTCGACCGGGTAGGAGGTTACGACCATAATTATGTCTTGCGCAATGCGCCGGAGCATAGCCCCCAAGCAATAGTAAAGGCACTTGATACAGGTATTACTATGGCACTATTTACTAACTTGCCTGGACTGCAGTTCTACACCGGTGGGCTTAAGAGTGATGATCAGCTTGGTGCCCTGTGCTTAGAACCCCAGCACTTCCCGGACGCACCCAACAAGCCTGAGTTTCCAAACTGCTTTGTTAAGCCAGGAGAAACGTTCACGGCAAGCATGCGATATAAGTTCAGCGCGTAGTATTAGTGGATAAACGACAAAAGAAAATTATTTGTTATTAATTTAACAATTAATTTTCTTTGTTCCGTAATTGATAAACATAGACGCTTGCTATATCATTATCAGGGTAAACGTTTAACCCTATTTGATGTTGCGCATTTCGGCGTAGCTGGCTAATTCAGAGAGAGTGATTATGGGAACCCCTTTCGACCCTACCAACGATCCACATCGCCGTTACAACCCTTTGTTGGGTGAGTGGGTGTTAGTGTCGCCTCACAGAGCTAAGCGCCCTTGGCAGGGAGCGTCTGAAGAACCAAATAACGAACAAAAGCCATCTTATGACTCGACGTGCTATTTGTGCCCGACTAACACACGGGTGAATGGTGAAGTTAATCCAGACTATAAGGGTACGTTTGTTTTTCAAAACGATTTTGCAGCCCTGAAGCAAGATACAGAACAAGCGAGTGAGAAAAAGGGGCTTTTCCAATTCGAGACTGAGCAAGGCTGTAGCCGCGTCATTTGCTTCTCCCCTGACCACAGTAAAACACTTCCTGAACTTTGTGACGAAGAACGCCTGGAAGTCGTGAATACATGGAAAGCGCAAACCGCTGAGCTTGGTGAAACCTATCGCTGGGTGCAAGTTTTTGAAAACAAAGGCTCGATGATGGGGTGTTCGAATCCTCATCCTCATGGTCAGGTTTGGGCTCAGCAACATGTGCCAACTGATCCGGCGAAGAAGGTCGTGCAGCTAAAGCAGTACTTCGGTGAAAACGGCACGCCTATGCTGTTAGACTATGCCGAGCAAGAAGTAGCAAAGCAAGAGCGAGTCGTTTGTCAAAATGATGATTGGGTTGTAGTTGTACCATACTGGGCCGCTTGGCCTTTTGAAACGTTACTTTTACCGAGATTTGACGTGCAATCCATGCACATGCTTTCAGATTCTCAGTCACTATCTCTTGCTAAGATCATTGGCGAAATCACAACTAAGTACGACAACTTATTTGATACATCTTTCCCATATTCCATGGGATGGCACAGTGCCCCATTCGATAGCGAAGCGCACTCAGAGTGGACGCTACACGCGCATTTCTTCCCGCCACTTCTGCGTTCAGCAAGTGTCCGTAAGTTTATGGTTGGGTACGAAATGATGGCAGAGGCACAGCGAGATTTGACCCCTGAACAAGCGGCAGACAGATTAAAAGCACTATCCACAGTGCACCATAAGAAACGTGAGAATGCGAATGGATAATCAAGTACTTTCTTCTAAATTTGAAACGCATTACGGCGAGGCGCCAGCGTTAATTGCACATGCGCCGGGGCGAGTAAACATTATTGGTGAGCACACCGATTACAATGAAGGTTTCGTATTTCCTGCTGCAATTAACTTTGGAACATGGGTTGCGGCTAACAAGCGCGAAGATAATGACATCGTGGTCACTGCGATGGACTATGAAAACCAGCAAAATAGGTTCTCGCTATCAGAAATTAATTACGACGAAGAGCAGGGGTGGGCTAACTATGTTCGCGGCGTAGTAAAAGTACTAAAAGAGGCCATTCCAGATTTTGGTGGCGCTAATTTACTAGTAACGGGCAATGTGCCACAAGGCGCAGGATTAAGCTCTTCGGCATCGTTTGAAGTGGCTATATTAAAAGCGTTGAGTGCGCTGTATGAGTTACCCCTTGATGGCGTAAAGGCTGCACTGTTAGGCCAGAAAGCAGAGAACACGTTTGTTGGCTGCTCATGCGGAATTATGGACCAGTTAATCTCTGCTATGGGTAATGAAGGTATGGCAATGCTGCTTGATTGCCAGTCGCTAGCCATTGAGCACTCACCACTACCAGACTCGCACCAAATCGTCATCATCAATTCGAATGTTAAACGTGGTTTGGTTGACAGTGAATACAACTTGCGTCGTCAGCAGTGTGAACAAGGCGCGTCCTTGCTGGGTGTGTCATCGTTACGCGAAGCAACTATGGAAATGCTAGAAGGCGCTAAAGCACATATGCCAGAGGTGGTTTATCGCCGCGCGAAGCATATTGTTACCGAAAACGCTAGAACACTGGCAGCAAGCCAGGCGTTAAAAACTGGCGACATCGAAACGGTTAGTGAAACCATGGCGCAATCTCACATCTCCATGCGTGACGACTTTGAAATTACCGTTCGCCCAATCGATTACTTGGTTGAGATCATTGGTGACGTGCTGGGTAAATCTGGAGGTGTTCGCATGACTGGAGGTGGATTCGGCGGCTGCGTTGTAGCCCTTGTACCTACCGACAAAGTCGACGCGGTGAAGCGCGTGGTTGCCGACAAGTACTTTGATGAAACCGGTTATAACGCTGATATCTATGTATGTACGGCTACACAGGGTGCATTCGCCTGATAGTCGAACCAGATAGAACCTAATGCACAAACCTCTCCCCTTTCTAAACAATCCTATTCTTTAGAATTGTTTGTGTCCCTTAAGCCGCATCCATTGGTTGCGGCTTTTTTTTTACAAAAAGTGCACATTTCTAGTTAAAAAAAGTAAACAAAGTGTGATACTAATACTACCCGCAATAACGCGATAAGTTTAACGGTGAGTTTTTCACCCATTTATGATTTATTGTGCTTTGCGAAACGCGTTTTAATAACGTGACACTGGTGTGGCAACAACCAATATAATAATAAAAACAATTTTTCACCTGTGTACCCTGCATAACAATCGCCGCACCCAAAATAAGAACTTTGGGAAAAACTATGAAATTAGCATCAATAGATATCACGTTGTTCGTGGTATACGTCGTCGCGCTTATCGGAATTGCGTGGTGGGTTTCTCGCGAAAAGCAGGGTCATCAAAAAGATACAAATGATTACTTTCTAGCGGGCTCAAGCCTGCCATGGTGGGCAATTGGCGCATCACTCATCGCTGCCAATATCTCTGCCGAGCAAATCATCGGTATGTCTGGCTCGGGTTACCAATTAGGGCTTGCCATAGCGTCGTATGAGTGGATGGCAGCCATTACATTGCTTATTGTAGGCAAGTTCTTCTTACCTATCTTTCTAAAGCATAAAATCTACACCATGCCTCAATTTCTAGAGCAGCGATACGACCATCGCGTGCGCAAGGTAATGGCAATATTCTGGCTAGGTGTTTATGTTTTTGTAAACCTAACTGCTGTGCTGTGGTTAGGTGCATTGGCCATCAATACCATCGCGGGTGTTGATATGGTTTACGGCATGATGTTCTTAGGCCTTTTCTCGTTAACCTATTCACTTTACGGCGGTTTGAAAGCGGTAGCACTCACCGACATTATTCAAGTCGTGCTGTTGGTTATTGGTGGTTTGTTCCTGTCGTATACGGCGTTAAACCTAATCAGCGACGGCAATGGGGCCATCCAAGGTTTTGTTGACCTAACTAACAAGCTACCTGAAAAATTCGACATGATTTTGTCAAAAGACAATCCACACTATATGGACTTGCCGGGCATTTCTGTATTGATTGGTGGCATGTGGATCATGAACCTGTCGTACTGGGGCTTTAACCAATACATCATTCAGCGCACGTTGGCGGCAAAAAGTGTCCAAGAAGCGCAAAAAGGTATTGTGTTTGCGGCTTTCCTAAAACTACTAATGCCGTTAATTGTGGTATTGCCGGGGATTGCAGCAGTACTTATTGTGCCTGACTTAGCTAAGCCAGACCAAGCATATCCAAGCCTAATGACACTAATGCCTGTTGGCCTTAAAGGCATTATCTTCGCAGCGCTTGTGGCAGCGATTGTGTCTTCGCTAGCGTCGATGACAAACAGCGTTTCTACTATTTTTACCATGGATCTCTACAAAGATAAGCGTCCTAACGAGTCGCAACAGCATTATGTGAAAGTGGGTCGTATCATAAGCTTGGCAGCGCTTATTATTGCTATGGTGGTGGCCAAGCCGCTGTTGGGTAATTTCGATCAAGCATTCCAGTATATCCAGGAATTTACGGGCTTCTTTACACCAGGTATCTGCGCGTTGTTCGTTTTAGGTATGTTCTGGAAGAAAACCACAGCAAACGGTGGTCTGTTGGCGGCATTAGGCTCATTTGTTTTAAGCATTGTGTTTAGAAAGTTCTGGCCTGAACTGCCGTTTATTGACCGTGTTGGACTTGTGTTCCTGCTTTGTGTTGCTTTAGCTGTGGTTGTTTCTCTGCTAGAGAAAAAAGGTGTCAGTGAAAACGCTGTCGACTTAAACGAAGTGCAGTTCAGAACAACAAGCGGATTTAATGTAGCATCTATCGCTGTAGTTATCCTTACAGCGGCGTTTTACATAACGTGGTGGTAGCAGACAAGGAAGGGCGTTTTTAATCGCAACGCCCTTGCTAAAATTAGCTAAAAACAACGCGAAAGTTCAGAAGACGCTGACAATAAATTTTGTTAAGTTCTAGAACGTGTTGCAGTTAGTAGCGTAAACCTGTGGCGAAAAACTTCAATTTTCCCTCATAAAATACGGTATACTAACCGGCTAATATTCGATGAACTTTCGCGCTTGCTGATGTCTTACTAAGAAGAGTTATACAGCAAGCCACTAAAAACGTTACAGGAGACATCAATGGCAACGAAAGGCGTTAATAAGGTTATTCTTGTTGGAAACCTTGGCAATGATCCTGAAGTTAGATACATGCCTAACGGAAACGCCGTTGCGAACTTAAGCCTAGCAACTAGCGAAAGCTGGAAAGACCAACAGGGTCAGGTTCAAGAGCGCACTGAGTGGCACCGCCTTACAATGTACCGTCGCTTAGCAGAAATTGCCGGAGAGTACCTGAAAAAGGGCTCGCAAATTTATGTTGAAGGTAAATTGCAAACGCGTAAGTGGCAAGATCAGCAAGGCCAAGATAAATACACCACTGAAATTATCGTAGACCAAATGCAAATGCTTGGCGGTCGCGGCGGTGAAGGCGGTGGTGGTAACGGTGGTTACCAACGTCCTCAAAACAACCAAGGTGGTTACAACCAGGCGCCTGCACAAGGCGGTTATAACCAAGCGCCACAGCAAGGTGGTGGTCAGCAGGGCGGCTACAACTCAAACCAAGGTGGCGGCTACAATCAAGCGCCTCAGGGTGGCAATCAAGGTCAGCCAAAGAACCCACCAATGGCTGAGCCAGATTTTGACTTCGACGATGACATTCCGTTCTGAACTAAGACAAAATTAAAAATGTTTAAAAATTCTCTAGAAAGCCGCTCCTTAGCGGCTTTTTTTTGAGCTAAATTCAGCGAATTATGAGACTGATACCGACTAATTTTGTATCCGACTAATGTAAGATCACATTCTAGTTATATCCATAGCGCCGCATGTAGACAGGTGATGGATAAACGTCAATAAATTTCACATCCAAGGGTAGTCTTATAACGTGTCGGTATTAGCAAGATTATTCGTTTTTGCATTTTTCAGTATTAACATCAGCGCTTCAATAGCTCAAAATAATGTTGAGTGCGACGTTGAAGGTTGTGATGAGAAGAAGCCTACCATTATTTGGATGCGTCCACCTGAACTTGGTGTTGAAGGGCCTGGTATTACTATTACATCTGGCCCAGTGTATGATCTCATGGTTCACCTTTCTAGTTATCTTGAAAGTTATAGCCACCAATTTGAAGCCTACCCAGTTAAGCGTGCCTGGTCGTTAATTCAACATGAAAAGTCGTCTCAAAAGGTCTATTGTTTCTACGGCGCGTCATACCAAGAAGAGAGAACGAAATGGGGGTATTATTCTGAACCTACCTCTATCAATTTGCCTTTACTTGTTGTGTCAAGAAAAGCGCTCCCACCTTTAATCGATGATGAAGAAAATGTCGGCTTGTCACAAAGTGTGAAAGGCTTGTTTGAGTCAGTTTCTTTGCAAGCTTTACTCAATCAGAACTTAAAAACAGTGCTCTACAGCGACGTGAGTAACGCTTATGCACGAACCGTCGAGCAGTGGGCAACGCGGTACAATGTGTTAAGAGTGCATAGTCTAGGTAGAGACTTAGGCATGCATACCATTGCATTACTGAAAAGTGGGCGAATTGACTTCGGTTATGTTGGTCCTCGCGAGATTGCTACATTATCAAGAGAAGAGCTCGACACCTTGAGTGTGTATCAAGTTAGCGAACTGTCGGAAGAGTTAAGAGGGACAAAGCGCTTGCTATGTTCAAAGACAGCGCTAGGGCAAGAGGTAACAACGAGTTTAAATCAAACGCTAGCGCGTATTTTTGCGAATCCTGAAAAAAGTGAGATTTTGAGAGATACTAATTTCAGGGCCGATGGTTATTCTCATCGCCTTAAGCCTTTATTTGATGAACGATGGGATACTTTCCTGTCGAAAAAGTAAACGTTAGGTGGCACGTTTAACCTATTTTTCAGTACCTTTCTTACAGGGCTATGTGGATCTTTTTAAATAGTCCCTAATCTATTCCCTATACCCTTTAACGTAACCTGTATAGCTTTCGGCGTTGTTGCTAAGCCCTTATAATTGCAGTTTTATTACTGTTTCTTATTTCGTTTAATCAGCAATAATAATGGTGGTTTACTTGTATGGAATTCGTGAGGCGGTATTATGATTTTGTCTTTCAATAACAAGAAAATCAGCCAAATTATGAAAACGTTATCCCTGTTCTGTGGCGCTGCTGCACTCGCGTTTAGTACTTCAATGTTACCTACATCGGTTTCTGCAGCTCAGACCCTTTATAAACCTTTTCCAGCGGATGTTATGCCATCGCTAAGCGAGAAAGGCGCTCACGTTGTTGGTGTAAAAACTATTGAAGCGACCTACCCAGAAAAAGTCAAAGATATTGCTGGAAATGATGTCGAGCGTAAGTTGACCCTAGAGGTCTGGTATCCTGCTTCAAGTGCTGCTGAGACGGCAACGTATGTGAATGAAACACGAAGTGGTCAGGTATTTGAAATTGAAGCTGATGCAAGCCGCGATGCGCCAATTGCCAAAGCAGAATCTAGCTACCCTGTGATTGTTATATCTCACGGCTATACTGGCTATCGCACACTTATGTACTATTTAGGTGAACACCTTGCGTCTCACGGTTATGTAGTTGCGGCTATCGACCATACAGACTCCACAAACAAAGACGTTAATTTTGCAGAAAACCCGTATTCTGGTTTTCCTAGCACATTGTTAAATCGCTCTCGAGACCAGGTTCTAACCCTGAACAGCATCAGCGAACATGAGTTTTTTAGAGACAGCGTTGATGCAAGTAAGGCAGGGGTTATTGGTTACTCAATGGGAGGCTATGGAGCGGTAAGCACAGTAGGCGGCTGTTATGCTTTTAACGACCAAGCGGCAGCGACCTTCACCGGTACACAAGATCCTAAAGTGGCAGCGCTTATTAAAGACGTACTAAACACCTGCGCAGGTGGTAACGACAGTGGTAAAGATGTGCTTCCAGCTTGGAAAGCAGCGCTAGCGCTGGCCCCATGGGGTGGGCAACATCAGCTATTTGACGTTGAATCACTTAACAATATCAAGGTGCCGGTTCTTTATGTAGCGGGTGATAACGACGATATATCTGGTTACGAGGGCATTAAGTGGCTATTCGAAAATACGGGTAGTGAAGGCTCTAAACTACTTACCATCAAAAACGCCCGCCATAATGTAGCCCCTCATCCGGCGCCGAAAGAAGCCTATGGCAGCGAATTTGATTTGGGAAGCTATATAGAACCTGCGTGGGAAGTGCAAAAGCTTAATGCTATCAATGAGCACTTTGCCTTGGCACTTATGAACTGCCATGTGAAAGGTTTAAAAGATGATTGTGAATACCTGAACGTGAGTGGCAGTAGTGCCCAAGTACCCGTAGACGGTAAGAAGCCAGAGCCTTGGAAGGGCTTCGACGACCGATGGGCATTGGGGCTAGAAATGGACAGTAAATAACAGTTTGAAAAGGGTGCTTCGGCATCCTTTTTTAATTTTGTTACATATTTATTTTCTAACTTTACGCATAGTGGCGTAATGTGAGACTGCTTCTATCAATCATTGATAGTAAAAAGCGCTTTAAAGCGGCATTTCGGGCTACCCATAAACTAAACCATAAGGAAGTGAAAATGCGTAAATTTACTGTGTCAGCACTATGTGCCTGTTCTATTTTGTTAATGCCTTCCATAACCGTTACCCAAAGCTATGCGGCAGCACAAAACGTTGCTACAGCAAGTGCCGACGATGTAGAAACGCTAAAGGCCTACTTCAAACAAGGCGACTATAATTACGTTGTAGAATCCCTTGAAGCCGTTGAAGGCAAATCGCCAGAGCAGCACAACATGCTTATTTCTTCCCTGATGAACATAGATTTAGATGATGCCGAAGAGGCAGCAGAGCAGTTTGTTCAGGATTACAGTGATAACTATAAGGCTTATCATACACACGCCAGCGTAATGGGAGCCCAAGCCTCAAGTAGTATATTTTCAGCACTAGGCTATGCGAAAAAAGCAAAGAAGAGTTTAGAAAAAGCAGTGGAAATTGCCCCAGAAGAGGTTGCTGTTTACCAAGCCCTAATGCAGTTTCACTTAATGGCTCCCTCTATTGCTGGTGGCGATTTGGATGAGGCTACAGCACTTGCGCAAACTATTTCAAAACTTGATGCTACCGAAGGTCAGTTTGCCTTAGCTAAGGTTTATTTGGAGAAAGATAAACAGGCAGAAGCAGAGGCTATCTTTGCCTCTTTAATTGATGATGACAGCACCCACATTCGCGCCAGGGTTGAGCTAGGTAGTTTCTATTTAGGTAATGAGCAGTACGCCGCATCTTACGATACTTTGTTGCCGTTATCAGATACTGATGTGACTGCAGTTTCGAAAGCGGATACTGAGGCTTGGGATACGTATCAAAAGCGTAAAGCCAGTCTTATGTATGGAAAGTATCGCTTAGGGCAAGTTGCTGTTGAAAGTGGCGAGTACACAACTTCAGGTATTAATGCGTTGAAGAGCTATTTGGAAGACTACCAGGTTACGACCATTGATACTGAAGGCTTACCAGGAGCTAATTGGGCCCAGCTGCGCTTAGCTGAACTTCTTCTTAACGCAGACAAAGTGAATGAAGCGCAAAACCTTGTTGAGACGATAAAAGAAGACAGCGATGAACGCTTTGCTAAGACACTTAAAAAAATTAAAAAGGCACTAAAAAAGCGAGCGGCGGTGTAATACCGCACAGCTCGCTTACTCGTATTTTCTTTCGGCTGCGCTTAAAAGGCCACAGCGATTAGAAAGCCATAACGTTTAGAAAACTACAGGGCTTTAACAGTATAAATCAGCGCTGTTTGCGGGAAGAGTACCGGCAGCTGCATACCGTATTTCATTAAGACTTCGCCAGAGAATACTTGCCCTTCAGTTTGTTGCAAAATTGAAGGAGTGTATTCTTTCAGCTTTTCAGGCCATACACGCTCAATGGTGTATTGTTTGCTAGCATCAAGCCCTGCAAAGTAGAAACGATTCGGCGTAGTGCGTACGGTTTCTGTAACACTGTTATAAGCAAAAATACCTTCCTGCTTGTCTTTCGACACATAACCAAATTTCACATTCATGCCGTCATCATCCATGCGGAATAGGTCGCCGCCGTGGGTAATATGACGATATTTCTTATAAAGCGAAATGGCGTCTGTTAGCACGCTTTGCTCGTGGTCTGTCAGTTCACGCGGGTCCATTTCTATGCCCATATGACCAAACAAGGCTACTGCTGAACGAATTTCAATAGGTAAGTTACGACCCGTAATATGGCAGTCACGCGGGCCTACGTGGGCGCCCATGACTTCAGATGGGAAGAAATAAGAGCAGCCGCGCTGAATATATAAGCGGTCTAGTGCATCGTTAGAGTCTGACGTCCAGAAGCGATCTGTGTGTGGCAATATGCCTAAATCTACACGTCCGCCACCTGAACAACAGCTTTCTATTTCAATGCCTGGCTTCGCCGCTTTTACGCGGTCAATCAAGCCGTAAAGCGCTGCCATTTGGCCATGCATTGCCGGTTTGCCTTGAAGGTTGCCTGGATGGTTTACGTCGCGGTTCATGTCCCATTTGATGTAGCTTATTTTTGGATAAGCTTTTAGTACATCCGTAATCACTTTATACAGGTACTCAACCACTTCTGGGTTGGTTAAATCCAATACGTACTGATTTCTGAAAGGGACGTGAGGGTTATTCTCGGTTTGCAGCGCCCATTCAGGGTGCGCGCGGTACAAATCACTATCTGGGTTCACCATTTCCGGTTCAAACCAAATGCCGAATTCCATGCCAAGACCAGTAACATGGTCAATCAATCCGTCTAGTCCTTCTGGGTAGATGGCTTCATCTACAAACCAGTCACCAAGCCCAGCTTTATCGTTTCTGCGCCCTTTAAACCAGCCATCGTCTAATACGAAGCGTTCGATACCTAGCGGTGCTACCTTGTCAGCCAACGCTTTAAGTTCATCTTCGTTGTGATCGAAGTAGATTCCTTCCCACGTGTTGTAGTGAACTGGGCGAGGCTTAGACTCAGCGCTATGGTTTAGCACATTGCTACGAATGAAATTGTGAAACTGTTGCGATAGCGAAGAGAAACCTTCACAGCCATAGCCGGTATAAAGCACGGGTGATGTATAGCTTTCGCTAGCGTTAAGTACCACTTCACCCGGAAACAATAGTTCACCGAATTGAACATAGCTTCTGCCGTCGGCCATCAACTCAGCGCGAAGCTTGTGGTTTG
This sequence comes from Alteromonas sp. KUL150, assembly GCF_009811475.1. Lineage (NCBI taxonomy): Bacteria > Pseudomonadati > Pseudomonadota > Gammaproteobacteria > Alteromonadales > Alteromonadaceae > Alteromonas > Alteromonas sp. KUL150. Next base: position 6,296 of record NZ_BLIJ01000029.1, on the reverse strand, counting down.
CTGATGCGCCAAGGTGGTAACCGAAACATTCACCGTTAAGCTCGCCTGTACCTTCAGGGAACGCAATTAAACCAGGAAAAGTATCGTGAGACGTTTTGCCACGACGGTTTTCACGCACGTAGCTGCCAAAGAATAAGTCGTGATCTTTGGTTTGGAATTCAGCAGACCAACGACCTTCGAATGTTTTAATTTTACTAACCGTAGTAGGAAGTGGAAGGCTTGCTGCGTTTAGATAGTTTAGGTTTAGTGCACTGCTGCCGGTGTTTTCCAAGCGAGATACATACTTAGCAATACTCGTTTCACCGTCTAGTTCAACGGTAGTGATTAGACGCATTCCGCGGTGGGTATCTTCAGCGATGAAAGACACCGATTGCGCGCTTTGGTTTATGTCCACCAAACTAAAGCCTGCTGACCATTGGTCAGCATCACCGGAAACTTCAAGGCCTGGCTGTCCTGTCCAACCTTCACCATGGGTAGGCACTAAGGTAATGGGTGGCTCGATTACTGGCGCACACTTAGCTTCTTGGCGTGTGTTTAAAACGCTAAGCATTTCAGGCGTTGTGCTATCACTTAATGGCGCACCATAGTAAATGACTTTTGGCATACGACCCTGACAGTCGAATATTAAGGTGACTTTTTCGTTCGACAGGCGCACGAATTGAGAAAGTGACGACATAAAAACCTCAGCGTTAATAAAACGTAAATTTGGTGGTAAAGCTAAATATTTACAACGTAGGCAGTGACTTTTCACTGTATACCACGCCGTATTAAATCACGTCCAACTTGCGGATTCTACACTTAAAGGGTAAACGTTTAACTTTCAATGGTAGTCTGCATTGCAAGGGGAATGAAGTCTGACCAACAGGTATAAAATATAGACGATAAAATTTGTAAAAAACAAAAAGGATGCCCAGTGACATCCTTCTTTTATGTGTTTCTAAAATGTTAAACTTCTTTTCTATAAAGCTCTAACGAAAACTCTGCTTTTTGGTTGAACACCACGCGGTTCACAATTAGGGCAAAGGCGACACAGCCAATAAGGGTTGCGAACATTAGGTGTATGTAATGAAGTCCAAATGGCGCATATAGAGGTGAAGCTTCAAAGCTCATTAATGCGTAAATTGAAACGCCGAACAACACTGCGCCAATAGCTGCGAATGCATGAACGTTTCTAAACAGTAAGCCAACGATAAATACCGAAAGAATAGGCATGCTCAATAGGCCATAGAGCTTCTGAACTAGGTTTATAATACTATCAGCTTGTTGGTATACAGGGATTAGTGCTAGCGATACTACACACAATAAAACCGTAACATAGCCACTTAGCTTAGGTACGTTTGGCGTTTTGTTGATGTAGCTTTCGTGAATGTCGCACACGTAAAGGGCTGTTGCAGAGTTTAGGTTACTATTAAACGTGGTTAATACCGCAGCTGCCATGGCCGCTGCGAATACGCCAGATAGCCAGTCAGGTAATACCGTTGCCACGATTTTTCCGTAAGCACTATCACCAATATCACCAAATAGCTTATATGAAACGATACCTGGAATAACGATAATGGCAGGTACAATCAGCAGGCGAATACCGGCTGCGGCAAACACACCCTTTTGTGCTTCTTTTAAAGAAGGTGCCGCCATTGCGCGCTGAGTAATGACTTGGTTAGTACCCCAGTAAAACATTTGAATGAAGATCATGCCAGTAAGCAACGTATGCCATGGGATCGGAGACTCATCATCGCCAATAAGCGTGAGTCGCTCTTGCGGAATGCCGTCAAAGTTATAGTCGATGGCTTGTAGTGCTAGAATAACCACTAATACGGCCATGGTTAAAAGAAGCACGCCTGAGTAGGTATCAGACACCGCTACCGCACGTAGACCGCCGAAAATAGCGTATAGGGCACCAACGATAACGAAGATAACTGCAATGTACATCAGCGGCAGTTCAACGTTAAACATAGACTGCATAAACAAAGAGCCAGAATAAATTACCGCAGGGCAGAATATCAGAGCGCTACCAGCGAAGAACAAAGCACTAATAACAGCGCGAATATGCTTATCGTGATAACGCTGCTCTAAAAGCTCTGTGGTGGTTGTGCACTTGAACCTGTAATACACGGGTAAGAATACCTTGGCCAAGACGAAAAGACCTACCACAGCAGAAAGCTCCCAAAGTGCAAGTAAGGCCATTTGGTTACCGTTCATACCAACAAGCTGGTCGGTACTCAAGTTGGTGAGTGTAATACTACCGGCAACGAAATACCAAGCTAGGCCACCGCCTGCCAAGAAATATTCGCGATTTTGATTTTGTGCATTTCTATTTTGCCCGCGGCAACTTAAATAGGTAAGAAACCCAATTAAAGCAGTCACAAAGACAAAAACAGACACCTGAATAGTGCTGGAAAACATGTATTACTCCTAGGGGCAGTTATGACTTGCTGGTTTCGAACTTAATATTGTTAACAGCGCGACCAGGGAACTTGGTGTTATGAAGGCGAATAACGCGGTTTACTTGAAAAATTGAGCTGAGAATACTGAAAAGCACATTCAATAGCCCTTTTTGGTTGAGGGTAGCAAGCTCATCGCCACTAAGATTTTGTAAGCGCTGCTCGTTTACTGTAGCTAAACCTCCAACTCGCTGATTTGTGTTATCTTTATATTCAATAATCAAATCGACGGCGTGTATCAGCCCCATTTCGTTTAGTTGGTTGAGCATGACAGCGGTTTGCTGCATAGCAGTAATACGCTCTTCAAGTAGCTTTTTCTTATTATCTAAATAGGCAGTTGGGCGCTTTGATTCTAAGAACAGTGCCTCGCCTGTTTGTGAAGAAACAGCAGGTGATTCAACATCAACGAGAATTTCTTGCTGCTGAGAGTCATTGTCCACACGGGCTATAAAAGGTAGGGTACGCAAGCTCAAGGGAGCATAATGACCTAGCCACGTGCCTTGGGTTTCAAATACATTTTCCTGCGGCGCTAACCCACAGAGTGCCGAGATAGTCCAATATTTTGCATCGGGTGATTTACTAAAAAACAGCGGGAATTCACTCGCTGCCTGCACGGCCTCTTTAATTTCAATATTAACTAAATGGAATTTAGAGAAAGTCGTAGCTAACTTGCTTTCATCAATAGTGATATTGCTGTGGGCATCGGCCGATAAAACTTCAAATTTTGGCATATTATAATTCTCGTTAGCTTGCCAACCACTGCTCGATATAGTCGCGGTGGTTAGGTAAACTGCTTAGTTTTTGCTGCGTAATAAGCTGATTTTGTTTAATAACTTTATCTGCTAGATCGCGCTCGTTATAAAAATGGGATTGCAAAGAAAAGTCTGGAGAAAATCCCATTCCGTAAAGTACATACTGATAGCTAGCGGCGGGGAATAGCTCAATCGCCGCTGAAAAATCAGCAATTTGGGGGCCGCGATACTTCCATATTTCCAAGTCTTCTTTTAAAGAGTCGGGGATAGAAGCCGCATCGCGATTGGCAACCCAATAAGGTTCACTGCGTTGGTTAAAAATATAATGGAGCTTTAAGAAATCGATAATACGCTGCCAGCGATAATTCATTTGCTTGTTAAAGCGCTGACTAACGATAGGCATGGCCGACGTAGGCAACGGCATCTGCTCTGCAATATAGCGAGCCGAAATCTCAATAAGCATAAGAGCTGTGGCTTCTAAAGGTTCTACAAAACCCGCAGAGAGTCCAACAGCAATGCAGTTGCCTTTCCAAATTCGTTTCTTATAACCAGAATTAAAGCGTATTGTGCGGGCTTTTAGGTCGCCGTGCTCGTCGCCTACGTACTGACGCAATACTTCTTCTGCCCGTTCGTCGGTAGTGAAATCAGTGGAATAAACGTGACCTACACCTCTTCTGGAAGATAAGCCAATATCCCAAATCCAGCCTGCTTCTTGTGCTGTGGCTTGGGTATAGGGCTTTATTTCAAAGTCTTCTTCGTGGGGCACATGAAGGGCAAGGGCAGAGTTGTTGAATAGCACATTGTCTGCAGACACAACGCTTTCGCCTAGTGTTTCGCCAAGCAGTAGTGAGCGAAAACCAGAACAGTCGACGAATAAATCGGCTTTTAGAACCATGCCGTTGTTGAGGGTAACGCTTTCGACATGCTCACTTGATGACGCAGCCACGCTCTCAACTGTGGCGACAATATGCTTTACGCCTAACTCAGTCTTGCTGAAATCTCTTAGCATATCGGCAAAAGCACCAGCATCTAAGTGATACGCGTAGTTCGATTGTGCACTGCTGTATTCTTGTTCGCTGAGCGTGCGTGGTGCCATATTGCGTTCACACACGTGCTGCTGAAAGTTAGTAGCATTGGCAAAATTTGCAATGTCACCTACGTAGGGCGCCATCTCAACACGGCCGTAGCCTAACGGTACAGTAAACGGGTGGTAGTAAAAATCACCATCGCCATTTACCCAGTTAACAAACTTTCCGCCTTGCTTAAATGCTGCGCTGCAGCGTCTAAATACTTCTTTTTCAGATAGGCCAATGTCTTTAAGCGTATTTCGCATTGTTGGCCAAGTGCCTTCGCCCACGCCAACGGTAGGGATGTCACTGGACTCAACTAGTGTAATGTCTAAACCACATTCACCCATTGCTACTTTATGCTTAGCTGCGACGATAGCAGCGGTAAGCCAGCCTGCTGTGCCGCCACCTACGATAACAATACGCTGTTTTTTAGATGTATCAGATGAATGGTTCATGAAACAACACTACTTAAATGGAATTATAACTGCTTTCTACATTTATCCATAAACGTACTCGATTTGCCAATAGGCTTATGGATAAATGGCAGGGTTTTACCCCTGCCAAAACACACACACAAATTTTAGAATGAGCCTCGGATACCTACAGAGTAGCGAGCACCATTGTCTTCAATTGAGTAAATTTGGTCTGGGAAGCGGCCTGTTTGTGTAAGCTCTTCTTCAGTTACGTTTATGCCTTCAACAAATACCGTCAGGTTTTCGTTGATGTCGTAACTTGCGCTTACGTCCCACTGACCATAGGTTTCAGTAGTGGTCGGCTCACCAGATAAACCATTATCAAGTGAAAACAGGAACGACTCACGATTATTAAACGCAACACGTGCTTGGAACGCATCGCGCTCATAGAACACGATAAGGTTTTGCGAATCGCCTAGACCTTCCAATGCAAACGTTTGGCTAGTATCGCCAGATACCTCTGCGTCACTGTTAACTACCGTAGCGTTAGCCGTTACACCGAAGCCATTGTCCCACACGTGAGTAATAGCAACTTCGTAACCGTTAACCGTAGCAGTTTCACCGTTTTGCGGACGAGTAACCGTATAAACTTCACTAGCACCGTTTAGCTCTTCAGTGTCTGCAACTACATCTCGATTAGGGTCTTGTGGATCCAGCGATACGCCTGGTGCACAGTCTGCTGCAGCACAACGGAAATCACCTGGGAGGCGGTCAGTCATGTTATAAGTTTCTGCGCCTGAAAGAGTAACGATGAAGTCTTCTACTTCTTTACTAAATACTGCAAACGAGAAAACAGAGTCGTCGCTGTAGTACCATTCAAAAGATAGGTCCCAGTTTTCAGCACTAAATGGCTTAAGGTTAGGGTTACCACCGCTAGCCTGAAGATTCTGACGGCGAGGTTCACCAAAGGTCGTTGCCGGTGACATCTGAGACATAGTAGGACGTGTCAAAGAATCATAGCGAGAGAAGCGAACAATCATGTCTTCTTGCACTTCTAACTTCACGTTTAGGCTAGGCAGAAGGTTAGAATAAGACGTTGTTCCAGTAATATTCTCTGCTGGAGCAAATACGTTTGAGAAAAGCGTTAAGTCAGTGGTTGGAACAATGTCAGAAACAAACGCTTGTACCGCTGAAACAGCCACGTTTGTCTCTTCATAACGTGCACCGAAGTTCATGGTTAGTGGCATATCACCGATGTCATAACCAAATTCGAACTGTGCATAAAGTGCAGTTACTTCTTCTTCAATGTTATAGTAATTGTTCTGCAACGTTGGCGTTACCGGCGCCCCCTGAGAGGCAAGATAGTCTAGGTACGCATCACCGTCGTATGTATACCAAGTGTCAATCAGACCGCTGAAGAAGTTGTTCGCGGTAAACGGGCGGATATTCAATTCGTCAATAGGCGCTGGTGTGCCGTAACCACAGAATGCACATTGTGACGCAAACTCTTGGAATACGAATTTTTCACGCTCTGAGCGCAAAATACCGAAATCTACTTTACGGAACACGTCAGAATCAGCTAGATAGGTGAAATCTGCTTTGTATTCTGTTACTTCGTCT